>NZ_JBIWEL010000038.1:48255-49147 GCF_044762525.1 Pseudomonas sp. NPDC096950
ACGGCGAGTACTACTTGTACCAGCTGGAAGGTCTGAAGGTTATTGATCAACTCGGGCAACTGCTCGGGAAAATCGATCATCTTCTGGAAACCGGCGCCAATGATGTAATGGTGGTCAAGCCTTGCGCTGGCAGCCTGGATGATCGCGAACGCCTGTTGCCCTATACGGAGCAATGCGTGTTGGTAGTCGACCTTGCCGCAGGCGAGATGAAGGTGGAATGGGATGCGGACTTCTAAGCGTGGCTAACTTGCGCGTAGAAGTGATCAGTTTGTTTCCCGAGATGTTCTCCGCCATCAGCGAGTACGGCATCACCAGTCGTGCGGTGAAACAGGGGCTGTTGCAGCTCACCTGTTGGAATCCGCGAGACTACACGACGGATCGACATCACACTGTGGACGATCGCCCATTTGGCGGTGGCCCGGGCATGGTGATGAAGATCAAGCCCCTGGAAGATGCTCTGGTTCAGGCCAAGGCAGCAGCCGGGGAGGCGGCGAAGGTAATTTACCTGTCCCCCCAAGGCCGTCAGCTGACTCAGTCGGCGGTCCGCGAGTTGGCGAATCTGGATGCATTGATCCTGATTGCCGGCCGCTATGAAGGCATTGACGAGCGTTTTATAGATGCTCACGTCGATGAAGAGTGGTCGATTGGTGACTATGTACTGTCTGGCGGCGAGCTGCCGGCGATGGTCCTGATCGATGCGGTTACACGACTGCTGCCTGGAGCTTTAGGGCATGCGGACTCCGCCGAGGAAGATTCCTTTACGGACGGTCTGCTGGATTGCCCGCACTACACCCGACCGGAGGTGTATGCGGATCAGCGTGTTCCCGACGTGTTGCTTAGTGGCAATCACGCGCATATCCGGCGTTGGCGTTTACAGCAGTCCCTTTGTAGG
>NZ_JBIWEL010000039.1:0-38068 GCF_044762525.1 Pseudomonas sp. NPDC096950
TGGTAGTGTGGGGTTTCCCCATGTGAGAGTAGGTCATCGTCAAGATTAAATTCCGAAACCCCTATCTGCGTATGCAGGTAGGGGTTTTGTTTTTGCCCGCAGGAAAGTGCGCTCCGCCAGCAGCACAAATTTGCACAGTTATTTTCGATCCAGAACACTAGAATAGGCCCATCTTTTTCGGAGCAAGAGCCTTTTATGCCAGATTCGGTTGACGCCCCCGGGCTGTCAGATTTACCGCTGGACGACTTGGTGGCGTGTCATGAGTGCGACCTGCTGATGCGCAAGCCCGAACTCGCCCGTGGCGAGAAAGCCCTATGTCCGCGCTGTGGCTACGAACTCTATGCCCACCGGCATAACGTGGTTCAACGCAGCCTCGCCTTGGTCATCGCCGCACTGTTGTTGTACATCCCGGCGAACTTTTTACCCATCATGCAGCTCAATCTACTCGGGCAATCGTCGCAAGACACTGTCTGGACCGGCGTTGTCGGCCTGTTCAATACCGGCATGCAAGGTGTAGCGGTCGTTGTGTTCTTGTGCAGCATGGGGATCCCGCTGCTCAAGTTGCTCTGTCAGCTGCTGGTGCTACTGAGCATTCGTTTCGATATCGGGCGCAGCTACGGTTTGTTGCTCTACCGCGTTTACCACCATCTTCGGGATTGGGGAATGCTCGAGGTTTACCTCATGGGTGTGTTGGTCGCGATCGTCAAGCTGGCAGATATGGCAGCCATCACCGTCGGTCTTGGCCTGGCGTGCTTTATCAGTTTGTTGTTGGTCCAGGTGTGGTTGGAGGTTGTCATGTCGCCTCACCAGATCTGGCAGGCTTTGTCAGGAGAAGATGCCCATGCGGGCGATTGATGCAGGCATTCTGATTTGTATCGAGTGTCACGAGTTGAACAAGCAGGAAGCTGACACCGATGAGCAGGTTTGCACCCGTTGCGGTGCGCTGGTCCATGCCCGTCGTCCGAACAGCTTGATGCGCACCTGGGCGTTGCTGGTCACCGCCGCGATTCTCTACATCCCGGCCAATGTGCTGCCGATCATGACCGTCAGTTCCCTGGGCAAGGGCGATCCCAGCACCATCATGTCCGGTGTGATCCAACTGGTTCAGCACGGCATGATTCCCATCGCGGCCGTGGTTTTTATCGCCAGCATTCTGGTCCCCACGTTCAAATTGGTGGGCATCGCGTTGCTGCTGTTTTCAGTGCAACGTCGCCAACCGCTGTCGGCACGCCAACGGATTGTGATGTACCGCTTTATCGAGTTCATCGGCCGCTGGTCGATGCTGGATATCTTTGTGATCGCCATCCTGGTGGCGGTCGTGAATTTCGGACGGCTTGCCAGCGTCGAAGCCAATCTTGGCGCCATCGCCTTCGCCAGTGTGGTGATTCTGACGATGCTTGCCGCAGTTACTTTCGATCCCCGACTGATTTGGGATAACACGGAGTCGGACGACGACCATGACTGATTTGCCTACAGCAAAAACCCGACCGGCCTCGAACTGGTCAGCTATCTGGGTCCTGCCACTGATCGCCCTGATCATCGGTGGATGGCTCGGCTGGCGTGCCTATAACGAAACAGGCATCGAGATTCAGGTGCGCTTCGAAAGCGGCGAAGGCATTCAGGCCAACAAGACCGAAGTGGTCTACAAAGGCATGTCGGTCGGTAAGGTGAAGACCCTCAAGCTCGATGACGAAGGCAGCTCCAAAGGGGTGATCGCCACCATCGAGATGAACAAGGACGTGGAGCAATACCTCAAGACCAGCACCCGTTTCTGGCTGGTCAAGCCGAGCGTGAGCCTGGCGGGTATTACCGGTCTTGAGACCCTGGTGTCAGGCAATTATGTCGCCGTCAGCCCCGGTGAAGGCGAACCGACCCGCAAGTTCAAGGCCCTGGCCGAAGAACCGCCACTGTCGGACTCCAAGCCCGGTCTGCACCTGACCATCAAGGCTGATCGTCTCGGTTCGTTGAACCGTGGCAGCCCGGTGTTCTACAAGCAGATCAAGGTCGGCCAGGTCAAAAGCTATCTCCTGTCCGAAGACCAAAGCACCGTCGAGCTCAAAGTCTTTATCGAGCCCACTTACGCCAGCCTGGTACGCAAACACACGCGTTTCTGGAACTCCAGCGGCATCAGCATCGACGCCAATCTGTCTGGGGTGAAAATACGCAGCGAGTCCCTGGCCAGCATCGTCGCTGGCGGTATCGCGTTTGCCACGCCGGAAAACCGCAAGGACAGCCCGCCCACCGATCCAAGCCTGCCGTTCCGTCTCTATGAAGACTTCGACGCAGCCGCTGCCGGTATTCGGGTCAAGGTCAAACTCAGTGACTTCGAAGGTCTGCAGGCTGGCCGCACGCCCGTGATGTACAAAGGCATCCAGGTCGGCAACCTGAAAGCGCTGAAGATTGATCCAGACTTGTCTGCCGCCACCGCCGAATTAACGCTGGACCCACTGGCCGAGGATTACCTGGTCACCGGCACGCAATTCTGGGTGGTCAAGCCGTCGATTTCCCTGGCGGGCATCACCGGTCTGGAAGCCCTGGTCAAAGGTAACTACATCGCGATTCGTCCCGGCGACAAGGGCAGTGCGCCGCAGCGCGAGTTTGTCGCGCGGGCGAAGGCGCCGCCGCTGGACTTGCGTTCCCCGGGCCTGCACATGGTGTTGTTCACCGAGAACCTCGGCTCCCTGGAAGTAGGCAGCCCGGTGCTCTACAAGCAGGTCAAGGTGGGTTCGGTCCAGAGTTATCAGTTCTCCAAGACCAAGAAACAATTGGTGATTGGCGTTCACATCGAGAAGGAATACGAGGGCCTGGTCAACGCCTCGTCGCGGTTCTGGAACGCCAGCGGCATCACCCTCAGCGGTGGTTTGACCGGCGGCATTCAGGTCAAGAGTGAGTCGCTGCAAAGCCTGATGGCCGGCGGTATCGCCTTCGAAACCCCGGAAGCCAAGGCACCGTTGCAGAAGAAGATCCCGCGTTTCCGTCTGTTCCCGAGTCATGACGAAGCGAACCAGAAAGGCGCGGTGGTCACCATCAAGGTTGATCGTGCCGACGGGTTGCGCACCGGCACGCCAATCCGCTTCAAAGGCCTGGACGTCGGCAAGATCGAAGACGTCGACCTCACGGATGATTTGCAGTCGGTGATGCTGACCGCGCGGATTACCGAAGTGCCGGAGCGCATTGCCCGGGTGGGCAGCCAGTTCTGGGTGGTCAAGCCTGAGCTGGGGCTGATCAAGACTTCGAACCTCGAAACGTTGGTCACCGGTCAGTACATCGAAGTGCAACCGGCGGCGAAAAACCTCGGCCCGCAGAAGAACTTCGTGGCGCTGGCCAACCCGCCGGAATCCGCCAAGGTTGAGGCTGGTTTGAGCCTGGTGTTAAGCGCCGCTCGCCGTGGTTCGCTGAAAACCGGTGTGCCGGTGACCTATCGTGAAATCACCGTCGGCAAGGTGACTGGCTATGAGTTGGGTTCGACAGCGGATCGTGTGTTGGTGCACATCCTGATCGAACCGAAGTACGCGCCATTGCTGCGCAGCGGCACACGGTTCTGGAACACCAGTGGTTTTGGCCTGGACTTCGGTTTGTTCAAAGGCGCGACGGTGCGGACCGAATCGCTGGAGACGCTGATTCAGGGCGGCATTGCTTTTGCCACACCGGATGGCGAGCGAATGGGTACTCCAGCTAGGCCTGAACAGACGTTCCCGTTGTTCGATAAGTTTGAAGATGAATGGCTGACTTGGGCGCCGAAGATTTCACTCGGCAAATAGTCCCGCGGCGTCTGTTGACGCCTTCGCGAGCAAGCCCGCTCCCACAGGTGACCGTGTTCTCTCATGAGAATGTGATCAAAATGTGGGAGCGGGCTTGCTCGCGAAGAGGCCCTCAAAGCCACTGAAAAACCTTCAATAAAAAAGGCCGCAATCCAATGGATCGCGGCCTTTTTCATATCTAGCGGTTCAACCTAAACCGCATCCAACTCCGGCTCATCTGCGTCAACATTCACCGTCGCCTTCACTTCATCATGCCGACGAATGTACTTCCAGTCCGCCTCGTCGATGTAGATCCCGTTCGGCCCGCTACCGCCTTCCAGGTCAATCGCCACACTGGCGCAGACCTGCGGCTTCACGCTCGCCAGGATCGGCACGAAGCCCAGTTGCAGGCTGGTTTCCAGCAATGCAGCCTGGTTCTTCTCGTCGATGTCCGCCGCTTCATCGAGGTAGTACGGCAGGCGCACGCGACCGGCCTGGTCGCGGTCCATCAAGTGCAGCAACAAGTACATGTTGGTCAGCGCCTTGATGGTCATGGTGGTGCCGTTGGAGGCCGCGCCGTCGATGTCGGTGTGGATCACCGGTTGGCCGTTGACCTTGGTGATCTCGAACGCCAGCTCGAACAAGTCCTTGAGGCCGAGCTGGTTGTGGTTCGCCGCCACCAGCCGCGCCAGGTATTCCTTGGCTTCTTCGTTCTTGTTGTCCTGATCGGCGCTTTGGCTCAGGTCGAACACGGAAAGGGTTTCGCCTTCTTCGTACTGGCCGGCGCTGTGGATGATCTGGTCAATGTGCTTGAGGGCTTCCTTGTTCGGCGCGAGCACGATGCGGAAGCTCTGCAGGTTGGACACCTGACGTTTGTTGATCTCGCGGTTGAACAGCGCCAGTTGATGCTCGAGGCTGTCGTAGTCGCTGCGGATGTTGCGCAGGGTCCGGGCGATGTCCGTCACGGCCGCACGACGTGCCTTGCCGAGGGTCAGCGCTTCGTCGGTGCGGTGCGCATAGGCGTTGATCAGCAATTGCAGGCGACGCTCCATATCGTCTTCGCTGTCGAACTTGGCCACGCCCTTGAGGCGAACCTGCGCATACAGCGCCTCGATCTGGCCATCGCTGCGCTGCAAGCCCTGCCAGCTGTCCTGATAGTCGTTGAGCAGCGGGAGCAGGTTGTCCATGGAATCGTCGATCGGGTCCATGAACGGCGTGCCGAACGGCAGGTCTGCCGGCAACAACTGACGGCGGCGCAACGCGTCGTCGAGGGTGCGTTGCTTGGCTTCCATGTCGCCGATCTGCCGGCCGACCAGTTGCAGCTTGGCCGACAGTTGCTGGACGCGTTCGGTGAAAGCATCGCTGGAACGCTTCAACTCTTCCTGCGCCGCTTCCATCTGCGCCAATTGCTCAAGCTTGTCGTCTTCCTCGGCGCTCAAGGTTTGTGCACGACGGAAATCTTCCAGGGCTTTCTGCGCATCCAGCACTTGCTGGTACAGCGCCTCGGTCTGGGTCTTGCTCGCCGCGCGGTCAGCGACCACGGCGGCTTGGGTTTTCAGTTGCTTGAGTTCTTTTTCCAGGCGCTCTTTCTGATCGCGCAACGCGGCGCGGTCAGCCAGGGCTTGCAGGGCCGGCGGCTCAATGTGCGAGATGTCGATGGCCAGGCCCGGCACTTCGAAACGCTCGCCCTTGAAGCCATCGAGGATCAGTTCCAGGGATTTGACCCACTGGCCGTCCTCGTCCAGCGTAATGCCGTGCTCGCCCAGCGGCAGGCTGAACAGCGCGCTGTTGAACAGGCGCATCAAGCGTTCGACATCCTGTTGCGAGAACTCTTCACGCAGACGGGCGTAGCTGTTGTTGTCGGCGTGATCGAGTTGCTGCTTCACCGACTTCAGGCGTTTTTCCAGATCCCGCAGACGTTCGTCGAGGTCTTCGGCGCTGAACTGCCGGGACTGGGCCAGCGCACCGGCCAGTTCATCGTGGGCATCCTTGGCGGCCAGCAATTGCTGCTCAAGGACTTTGACGTCAGTGACCAACGCGAAGCGATGCTTGAGCACCGACAACTCGCCGAGCCAGCGCTGGATGCCGGTGATTTCCCGCTCCAGACGCATCAGTTCCTGAGTGCCGCCGCGCTGATCGTTTTGCAGGGCGTCCTGCTCGCTGCGGTAGTGCTCGGCCTGGATGGTCAGCTCTTCCTTGCGCGCGCTCGCGTAGTCCGACCAGGTACCGAGCAACGAATCCAGCAGCGGCGAGATGCGATGCAACTTGCCGCGCAGGATGTTGCGCTGGGTAACGCCCGAGGCCAGTGCTTCAACCAACGGGCCGGCGGTGACCAGCGAGTTGTAGTCCTGCTCCATGCGTCGTACATCGCGGAAGGCTTCTTCGCACGCGGCGATGTAATCGACACTGCCGGAACGCAGGCTGTGTTCGAAGGCATCGAGGAACAGTTGCTTGAGCTTGGCCGCAGTGATTTCGCGCATGTGCAGCAGGTTGATGAACAGTGCACGGAAGGTCTTCAGGCTCTGTTCGCTGGTGGAGCGCAGCGGGATCAGCGTCAGGTCCAGCGGAATCGAGGTGTGACCGCCGACCAGCAAACGCCGCAGTTCATCCGGCTTGAGTTCGTAGGCTTTCAGGCCTTCGCGTTCAAGGTTGGTGAACAGCTCTTTCTGGCGCAGGCAGGTGTCGTTTTTCTGGTAGTGGGCCAGATCGAGTTTGCCGGCGTAGGCAAAGAACTGGTGACCAAAACCACCGCCCGGGCCGCGACCGACCACGCCGATCACGTGCGGGCCGTGGGGCAACGAGACTTCGACCAGGATGTAACTGGTGTCCGAGGCAAAGTAGAAACGCCGGGATTGTTCCAGGCTGTACTTGCCGAAACTCATGTCCGACATACGCGCCAGGATCGGGAACTGCAACGCGTTGATCGATGCGGATTTACCGAGGTTGTTCGCGCCGTAGACCGACAGCGGCTCTTCCAGCGGAAACAGCCCGAGGCTGTAACCGGCGGTGTTCAAAAGGGCGAAGCGGCGAATGCCGTAGCGTTCCTTGCTCATGCGTCGGTCTCCTGTTCTTCGGCAATGGCGCGGGCCATGGCGTCTTCTTCGCTTTCTTCTTCGCTCTCTACCTCAAATTCTCTGAGATCCAGCGGGTCATCGGTTTGCAGCAGCTTTTCGTCGCTGTCGTCATCGATCAACACTGGCACCGGCAATGGCAACACGCTGTGCAGGCTGGCCGCCAGATCGCGGTCCTGTTGGACCGACAGGCAGACGTCGAGGAAACGGTGCATTGGCGGCAGGAAACGGTAGATGCCGTTTTCTTCGCCGGCGAAACCGAGCTGGGTCATGCGGCGCATGATTTTTTCTTCGAGCTCTTCGACGGTCTGTACTTCGGCCTGGATAAACAGGTCGCGGTACTTCTCCAGCAACGACGGCAGTTCATCGCGGCCAAGGCTGCCACCGTCGAGCACGGCGACCGGGTCGCGGCCCTGGTCGGCCAGGTGCTCGACAAGGATGAAGGTGAACAGCGCCAGACGCTGCGCAGTCTTGTTCACCGCCGCCGCCGCGAGGTCCGGCACGAAGTAGTAGAAACCACGGGTATCGCAGACCAGTTCAAAGCCCAACGCCTTGAACAGCGTGCGGTACTGGTCCTGGAAATTCGACAGTTGCGCGTACAGCTCCGGATCGCGGCGGCTGACGTGATAGCCCTTGAACAGCTCGCGAAAGATCGGCGCCAGCTGGGACAGTTCGTTTAGATCAAGATGCATGTGGGGTGCTCGCAGAATCCTCGGCGGCGGTGTCGCGGGCCGAGAGCAGGGCGAAGGAGCGCAGGCTGACCTGATGCTCATGAGTGTGGTAATCGCGGCGTTCCAGACGCTCGCGGGTGAAGCGTTTTTCCCGCGAAAGGCGCGAGAACCAGTACAGCAATTCGTCGGTGGCGCCGTTCGGTTCTTGCTCCAGCAACCAGGTCATCAGGTCCGGCATCGGCAGGGCGTCTTCACAGCGTTCGAGCATTTCCCGAACCGTGCGTGGCGCGCGCGGGGCTTCGCCTTTCTGGGTCTTGTGGGCCTTGGGGAAGCGTGCCGGTTTCGGTTCGAAACGGGCCAGGGCATACACGTAGGCTTCGACCTGACTGGCGCTGCCGAGAAAGGTACTTTGCGGCCGGGTGAACATTGGCATGGCGGCTTGCGGCACCGCGTCGATGCCTTTACGACGGATCGCCGACAGGGCCAGCGCCGCACCACGGGTCACGGCGTTGTGGCGACGAGCTTCTTCACGCAGCGGCAGCAGCAGTTCCCGGGCGTGACGCAAGGTCAGTTGGGCGCTGGTCTGCATTTCGAGGATGCGCGCGTGGGTGCGCAGCAGCATGTCATCGTCGACCAGATGGCCGAGGCGCTGCTGTTCGGTGAGCATCTTCAGCAGCACGTTCTCGACCTTGCGCACGCCTTGCTCGAAGGCGCCGTCGGCGTTCACCAACTGAATCATTGGTTCGACGTATTCGTCCCAGGTCGCGAGTACTTCTGCGTAACGCTGACGCAACGGAATCTGCCGGTCGCTGGTCTTCGCGCGTTCGGCGACGGCCACCAGGGCCTGTTCGTCGTTGGCGAGTTTCTTCAGAACGTCGCGCACGCGCATGTCGAGCAAGCGCAGCTGGCGCGCCAGGTCGTGGCCGTCGCGGATGTCGAAGGCGTCCTGGATATAACCGGCCAGGCGCTCGAGGTGGCGCAGATAGGCTTCGATTTCCAGGCACAGGCCCAGACGGTGCTCACGGCGCAGGTAGGCGAGGAAGTCGTGGATCTGCGCATTGAGCTCGAAACGGTTCGGGCTTTTCGCCACGGGTACCAGAATGTCGAGGCGGATCCACACGTCCAGCAGGCTGGTGATGTCCTGCGGTGTACTGTCCAGTTGCTGGGCGGCCAACTGTGAACGCAGTTCGTTGAGGCTCAAAGTGCCTTGGTCGAAGTGCTCGCACAGTGGCTCCAGAAGTGCCCAGTGTTCAGCGAGGGCGCGCAAGACGCGCTTGGGTTCGATCATCGGGATGGCCGGCTGGTTGTCGAATAAAAGCAGCGATTGTACTGCATCACGCCCATCGCGATTCACTCGCGGGACGGACAGTCTGCTTTCTATCGATCAACAGCGGGCGATCTTGAGCGAAGGGCGGTAGAATCACCGCACTATTAGTTATCCACAAGTGGCTGACCTTTGCTTATCGAGTCCCGTCGCCGCGCTTATTTGACCGCCATGCAGGTGGTCAACTGGCTGCCGCGCACCGAATTGCCCTTTGCTGCGCCCTCGCGGCCAGAACTGCTGGAAGCGCCCGAGCCGTTGGTCGTTGCGCCAGTGCTGCCGGCTGCCGTGGCTGAAACGCCCGTGGAGCCGCTGGTCAAACCAGCCGAGCGGGTGAAAATCGAGGTGCCGCGCCCATCGCTGGCCAGCACGCGTTCGGGGGCCAAGGTCGAAGAAGAGGCCGCAACGGTCGCGATCAAGGCGCCAGTCGTGCCGCCGCCGCGTTTCGCCCTGCAATTGCTGCGGGCCGGGCGTTGCCTGCTGCTGGTGGAGTTACCCACAGGCGAAACTTTCCAGACCCGCGACCCCGCGTACATGTTGCTCAAGGACATGCTGCGCGCCGCCGGTCTGCCGGACAGCCCGCAAATCGTCGGCGAACCGGTGCGCTGGCCGCTGTTGACCCGGGGCACGATGGACCAGGGGCCGGAAGCGGCTCGGGACTTCGTGCAAGGTTTTCTCTCGGCCCGGCTCGAAGATGCACCGTGCGTCTGCCTGTGGCTGATCGGCCTGCCGGCGGTGCGGTTTGCCGGCGAGGCCAACGCCGAATCGTTCAACCGTGAACTCCAGGTCGAAGGCCTGGGCTCGGTCTGGGCCCTGCCGGGCCTGGAACTCCTAATGGAAGAGCCACAGCGTAAGGCTGATGTCTGGCAAGCCATGCGTCGGCTGATGGCGCGTTGGAAAGAATCAAATGAGTGACGCTGTATCGTTCCGCCCAATGACCGAGGCGGACCTGGACGCTGTACTGAAGATCGAATACGCGGCTTATAGCCACCCGTGGACCCGCGGGATTTTTCTCGACGGCCTGGGCAAGTACCAGATCTGGCTGATGTTCGAAGGCTCGCAGCAGGTCGGCCACGGCGTGGTGCAGATCATTCTTGATGAAGCGCACCTGCTGAACATCACGGTCAAACCGGAAAATCAGGGCCGAGGCCTGGGTTTGACGTTGCTCGAGCATTTGATGTCCCGGGCGTATGACGCCAAGGCGCGGGAATGTTTCCTGGAAGTGCGTGACAGCAACCGTGGCGCGTTCAAGTTGTATGAACGGTATGGGTTTAACGAGATTGGCCGGCGTCGGGATTATTATCCGGCGGTGGGCGGGCGGGAAGATGCCGTGGTCATGGCCTGCACTTTGGTTGACTGATCTTTTTTAAAAGCTTCGCGAGCAAGCCCGCTCCCACAGTGGATTTATGTCGAACACGGCATTTGTGTACGGCTCAGATCCGCTGTGGGAGCGGGCTTGCTCGCGAAGGGGTCTTATTCAGGCTCCGATAATCAACGATTCCCGTCTATCGGATCACGCTTCGCCAACTCCGCCTCATCCAGCCCATTGCCGCCGCCAATGTCGTCTTCATCGACAATACTCAGGTCCCAATCCGCCTGATTGCCTTCACCGGCTTCATGGGCATCCCGCGCGCCGTCTTCATGGATCAGGGTTTCCGGGCTCATGTCATCATCGGTAGACTCATGGTCGTCGGTCGAGGCCCCGGTCATGCCGGCTTCGCGCACGCGTTCACGGGGCATCAGGCGTTCGCGCTCGTTTTCCGGCAGCTCGTCACCGATTTTGGCGCTGGGTTCTTCCTCGTCGAAATCCAGCTCATGCATCGAACCCATGCGGTCTTCGTTGTCGTCGATGGGCTCGGGTTGCACCGCATCGTACGGACGTCGTGATTCAGTCATGGCAATTCCTCATACTGTGGGCCTTACTAGGGTGGACCCACTGGGCGTGCGAGAATTCCACCGGCATGGGAAGCCGATCACAGACATTTAGGCTATCTGCATCATGCGCGTGACCTCGACGGACGGTCGTCTGTCAAACCTGCGCATCATTCTTGAGGCTTCATTGCATGAACGAATTACAAGATCTGATTGATAACAACGAGCGCTGGGCTGACGCGATCACCAAAGAAGATCCTGATTTCTTCGCCAAACTGGCCCGCCAGCAAACCCCGGAATACCTGTGGATCGGCTGCTCCGATGCGCGGGTGCCGGCGAACGAGATCGTTGGCATGCTGCCCGGCGACCTGTTTGTGCACCGTAACGTGGCCAACGTGGTGCTGCACACCGACCTCAATTGCCTGTCGGTGATTCAGTACGCGGTGGACGTGCTCAAGGTCAAACACATCCTGGTCACCGGCCACTACGGCTGCGGCGGCGTGCGTGCGTCGATGCAGGACCGCCAGTTGGGCCTGATCGATGGCTGGCTGCGTTCGATTCGTGATCTTTATTATGAGAAGCGCGAAGAACTGGCCAAGCTGCCGACCGAAGAAGAACAGGTCGATCGCCTCTGCGAGCTCAACGTGATCCAGCAAGTGGCGAACGTCGGGCACACCAGCATTGTGCAAAACGCCTGGCATCGCGGGCAGAGCCTGTCGATCCACGGTTGCATCTACGGCATCAAGGACGGTCGCTGGAAGAGCTTGAACGCGACCATCAGCGGTTTCGAGCAACTGCCGCCGCAGTATCGCTTGCGTCCGGTCGGGGCGTTGTAAACCCTGTGAAAAAGGCCTTTTGCGCATCGCGCGCAAAAGGCCTTTATCGTTTCAGAGGTGTGGTGCGGGAACCGCAGGCGCGGGGGCCGGGGCTTGCAGCTGTTGCAGCTGCGACTTGACCGGAGGCGTTGCGCACTTGGCTGCGGCGTCGGCCGGCGTCAGGTTGCGGATCGAGGTGTAGAACAGCTCGCAGGTTTTTTCTTTCTGAGTCACTTGCCAGGTTTGGGTGCAGCTTTTCAGCTGGGCCGCCGGATCGCTACCCGGTTTGCTGCCCATTCCCGCCTGCCAGCAGGCGGCGCTCAAATCCTGGCCCATGACGGTCAGGCCGGCGGCATCTGCCTTGGCTTGTGCATCAGGTCCGGTGTAAGTCTCCGGATCGGCGGCATACCAGATGTAGCTCGGGTGGTTGGAACCCAGCACCGGCACTTTCACCCCGGCACTCGGGCTGATCGTCGCCAGGCCCAGCACACCCACGGTCGCCCCGTATTGCTGCTTGATCCAGTTACGCACCGGCGCGCCAAACGCGACCATCGGCAACGCAGCGCCTTTGGCGTTCTGGCTGACTTCCTTGACCATGGTGGTCTGGTAGTCCTTGAAGTAGTCGTATACGCCTTCCAGATCCTTGCCGGCGCTGGCCGGTGCGGCAATCGGCGCGATGTCGATGATGGTCTGGTAGCCCGGTGTCTGGGCGGTCGGAATGCCGTTGTCGACCAGCAGCGTGGCCCAGCGATCGGTGGTGGCGGATCGCAGATAATCCTGGGCCTGGGTCAGCGAGTAATCCGGCGGGAAGTGCAGCAACTCGACGCTTTTGCGGTTTTCCAGGGCCATGCCCAATGGCAGGAACAGATACCAGCTATAAGCCCACTTGCCATCAATGTTGAGTTTCTTGGCGCCGTTGTAGGCCAGATCCCCGGCATCGAGCAAGGCCGCCAGGGGTTTGTCATACCCCTTGGGCACACCAGTGATTTCCGCGTAGAGCTGATGGTTATCGGTCTTGACCCGGACTTTCGCGGCGCTGTAACCGTCGCGCTGTACGCTCTGGGTCAGGTAATGCTCGACGGTTTGCTCCAGCGTCCAGTTGCGAAAGCAGATCACGTTGCAGTTGTTGGGGTAAGCGAAGAGGCGGGTGACGCGTTCAGTGCTGCCCAGCTTGAGATCGACATCGGCGTGGGCGGCGGCACTCAGGGTGAGGGCCGCGAGGGTAAGTCCTGCGAGTTTGAACATGCTCAGATCCTTTTCAGCGTGGGCCCACGTAGGCGGGGGCGGGTACATACTGAAACCAGATGTGTCGAGCGGTCCAGTACCCGAGCAAAAAATCGCAGCCAATGGCATTTCCCTGTAGGAACTGCCGCTGGCTGCGATGTTTTGATCCTCAATCAATCACGCCGGAAAGTGCAGCGCATTGGTCAAATCCCCCATCGGCTTCTGCCCTCGGGCAATCATCGCGTCATCGCGCATTTTGATCCCATCGAGAGTTTCCAGTTGAAAGGTGCGGGTGATCAGCCGCAGGATCGAGGCGGTGTCATACACCGTGTGATCCACCGTGCCCTTGCGCGAAAACGGTGAAATCACCAGTGCCGGGATTCGCGTCCCCGGGCCCCAGCGATCGCCTTTAGGTGGCGCAACGTGATCCCACCAACCGCCGTTCTCGTCGACGGTGATCACCACCACCATGTTTTCCCATTGCGGGCTTTGCTGCAGCACTTTCAACGCCCGCACGATATGCCGGTCGCCCGAGGCAATGTCGGCGTAACCGGCGTGCATGTTCAGGTTGCCCTGGGGTTTGTAGAACGTCACCGCCGGCAGCTTGCCAGCCTCGGCATCGGCGAGGAATTTGTTGGTGCTCGACTCGTCACCCAGCCCACCATCGCGCAGACGCTTGGCACGCTCGGCCGGGTTTTCCGGGCCTTGGCGCTTGAAGTAGTTGAACGGCTGGTGGTGGTACTGGAAGTTGGGGATTTTCGGAATGGCGCCCGAATCCTTGTACTCGTCGATCGTGGCTTGCCATGCACCGCCGTACCAGGCCCAGTCGACGTTCTTTTTCGAGAGCTTGTCGCCGATGTGCTCGTGGGTTTGGGGGACCAGGACGCTAGGCAACGGCTTGGCGTAATCCGGGCGCTCCGGGTCGCGGATCCACGTGGGCCAATACGGCGGCGCCATGGTGTTCACCGCGTAGCCATCCGGGGTCAGCAGGCTTGGACCGAACTGCGGCGGGCCGGTCATGGCGCTGGCGGGCGAGGCGTCCAATGGCTTGAGGCGATTGTCGGTCGGGTCATCGCTTTGCAGCGTGGCGATATTGGGTTTGGCGATCGAGTTCGCGGCGTCCGGGTAGAACGGCACCTGAGCGCTGATCAAGTATTGATGGTTCAGGTACGAGCCACCGAAAGCTCCCTGGAAAAAGTTGTCGCAGAGCACAAACTCCTTGGCGACATCCCACAGACGCAATGAATAGCGGGTCTGGGTGTAATGACCCATGGTCAAGGCCCCGGAATCGGCCCAGGCCACAAAGCGGTCATTCTTGCCGCCGTTGATCTGCATCTGGTTCTGGTAGAACACATGCCACAAATCGCGGGTCACCAGGCTCAACGGCAAGTCTTCACCTTGCGGGCCTTTGAGGGCGAACGGCGCGTTGGGCAAGTGTTCCTGAAATTGCGTGCCGGCGGGGTAGATCACACCGTCGAGGGTTTGCGGGCCGACCTGGTTCAAACCACCCCACACCGGCGGCAGGGTCGACAACAGATTGCCGTCGCGGTCCCGCTGCTGAAAGTCATCCGGCTTGAGCGCCGACAGCGGTTTCTCGATCCCCGGGAAATCCGCAAACAGGTTGTTGAAGCTGCGGTTTTCGCCGTAGATCACCACGACGTTCTTCACGTTTTCGTGCAGGGCTTTGTCCAGCTCAGTAGGCGTCAGCGGGCGTTCGACCGGTTTGCCAGAGTCATCACTTTTAGTGCCGCAAGCACTCAGGGTTGCTCCGACACCCAATACGGCCACACCGCCAAGGAAGCGGCGGCGACTGGTATCGGTAGGTTGATCGGCTTCGGGGGATGGGAGGTCGGTTCCGTCTTTTTCGTCGGCCATTTCGATTCCTTTTCACGAAATTGTTGCAATGTGTTTCGGCGGGACGCTAGCAGCGCGATGTGACGGGGAGGTTACACGAGAGTTTCGATTGGCTGGAACTGTGTAGGAAACCGTGGGGATCAGTACTCATCTTGTAACGGTGTGCGACTTTTAGCCTTCACGAGCACTGTTAGGCTAAGCGCGATACCGATTTGGTCAAGGTGAGTCATGAAGCCCTCAATTGCTTTGGATCTTCAACGTGTAGCCGTCCTCGAGGTTGTTCGCAGGTCCCACACTTCCAATCCCCGCGTCTTTGGCTCGGTAATGTTCGGAACAGATAAAGATGGGAGTGGCCTTGATCTGTTAGTCGATGCATTGCCTGGTGCCACACTTTTTGACTTGGGCGGACTTCAGGAAGAGCTAGAGGAGTTACTGGGCGTAAGTGTTGACCTGCGGACGCCGCAAGACCTTCCATTGAAGCTCCGTCGGCAAGTCCTTAACCAGGCTCGCCCGATATGACCGAAAATCTAATCAGCGCATATCAGGCTAAGCAGCCAACCCGACTGCACTCGTTTCTTCTAAGCAAGTGCAGTCCACTCGTTTAAGGCATCACCGGCACCGTATAAACCAGCGTCGTCCCCAGCGCCCACAGCAGGAACAACACCAGCGGCGTGTGCACCAGCAACTGCACGAACGAGAACCCGATCAAGTCCCGCGCCTTCAATCCCAGTACGCCCAGCAGCGGCAGCATGTAGAACGGGTTGATCAGGTTCGGCAGGGCTTCGGCGGCGTTGTAGATCTGCACGGCCCAGCCCAAGTGGTAGTTCAGGTCGGTGGCCACTTGCATCACGTACGGCGCTTCGATGATCCATTTGCCGCCGCCGGACGGGATAAAGAAGCCGAGAATCGCCGAGTACACACCCATCAATAGCGCGTAGGTGTCGTGGGACGCGATCTGTACGAAAAAGGTCGAGATGTGGTGGGCCAGGGTCTGGGCGTCGGTGCCTTTGACGGTGGTCATCAGTGCCGCGATCGAGCCGTACAACGGGAACTGGATCAGCACGCCGGTGGTGGTCGGCACTGCCCGGGCCACGGCATCGAGGAAGCTGCGCGGGCGCCAGTGCAGCAGGGCGCCGAGCATCAGGAACAGGAAGTTGTAGGTGTTCAACCCGGAAATCGCGCTGATCGCCGGTTTGGTCGAGAACTCATGGAACAGCCAGCCGCCGGCCAACAACACCAGCAGAATCGTCAGCAACGGACTGTGTTCCAGCCATTCGCCGGGACGGGTGCGCGGTTGCAGTGGCGGCAGGTTGAAACTCGGGTCGATGCCGCAGGCCTTGGCATCACGGGCGGAGTTCGGGCCGGGGGCGGTGGCGTAGGCGATGATCAGCGAGACCACGATCAGCGCCAGCAACAGCACGCCGGACTGCCAGAGGAAGATCGTTTGAGTGAACGGGATGACGCCGGTAATCGACAGGATCGACGGCGGCAGACTGGCCGGGTTGGCCTGCAATTGCGCGGCGGATGACGACAGGCCCAGCGCCCAAACGGCGCCCAGGCCCAGATAAGCGGCAGCACCGGCAGCGCGGTAATCCATTTTCAGATCGGTGCGGCGGGCGAGTGCGCGTACCAGCAATCCGCCGAATACCAGCGACAGACCCCAGTTCAGCAGCGACGCGACCATGGAAATCAACGCGACCCAGGCCACGGCGGAGCGGCCGTTTTTCGGGATCCGCGCCAGGCGATCGATCAGCTTCACCGCTGGCGGCGAACTGGCGACTACATAACCGCCAATCACCACGAACGCCATTTGCATGGTGAACGGAATCAGACTCCAGAACCCGTCACCGAACGCCATGGCCGCGTCGGTGGGCTTGGCGCCCATGGCCATGGTTGCCAGAGCAACGATGATCACCGCCAGGGCCGCGAACACCCAGGAATCAGGGAACCAGCGTTCGGCAAAACTTGAACAGCGCAGGGCAAAGCGGGCATAGCGGCTATCGTCGATATCAGCGGCCACGGGACTACCTCGGATTTTTATGATTATTGTGATGTTCCGGGCCCTGAAGGCCCGTCTGGTCAGGTGCCAACATTAAATCAATCGACTGTTTTTTGTGACGAAGTTTTACTGGTTTAGGACTTTGGTCTAACGGGTTGTCCGTCACCGATTTTGCGTAGACCATGGGCGCCTTGGTTTTTGCCTATGCCAGAGTTCTTTTCATGACTGCCAATACCGATACGCGCCCAGCGCCGTTCACCCGTTCGGACTACAAGACCCTGGGTCTTGCGGCCCTCGGCGGGGCGCTGGAAATCTACGATTTCATTATTTTCGTATTTTTCGCCCTGACCCTCAGCCAGCTGTTCTTTCCGCCGGAAATGCCCGAATGGCTGCGCTTGCTGCAAAGTTTCGGGATCTTCGTCACCGGTTACCTGGCGCGGCCGCTGGGCGGGATCTTGATGGCGCATTTCGCCGACAAACTCGGGCGCAAGAAGGTCTTCAGCCTGAGCATTTTGATGATGGCGCTGCCGTGCCTACTGATCGGCATCATGCCGACCTACGCGCAGATCGGATATTTCGCACCGTTGCTGCTATTGGCGCTACGAATCCTCCAAGGCGCGGCGGTGGGCGGTGAAGTGCCGAGTGCCTGGGTGTTCGTCGCCGAGCATGCGCCGGCCGGTCATCGCGGTTACGCGCTGGGTTTCCTCCAGGCTGGACTGACGTTTGGCTATTTGATCGGCGCGCTGACCGCGACCTTTCTGGCCCAGGCCTTCACCCCGGCAGAAATTCTCGATTACGCCTGGCGCTATCCGTTCCTGCTGGGCGGCGTGTTTGGTGTGATCGGTGTCTGGTTGCGCCGCTGGCTCAGCGAAACCCCGGTGTTCATGGCGATGCAGGCACGCCGCGATGCGACGGCCGAACTGCCGCTGCGCACCGTGCTGCGGGAACATCGCCTGGCCATGTTGCCGGCGATGATCCTTACCTGCGTGCTGACTTCGGCGGTGGTGGTCTTCGTGGTCATCACCCCGACCATGATGCAGAAAACCTTCGGCATGACCGCCAGCCACACTTTCGCCCTGAGCGCCTTGGGCATCGTGTTCCTGAACATCGGTTGCGTGCTCGCCGGTTTGCTGGTCGACCGCATCGGCGCCTGGCGCACAGTGATGCTCTACAGCTTGTTGCTGCCACTGGGCATCGGCGTGCTTTATACCTGCCTGATCATCGGCGGTAGCTGGATCGGCCTGGCCTACGCAGTGGCCGGCCTCAGTTGCGGCGTGGTCGGCGCGGTGCCGTCGGTGATGGTCAACCTGTTCCCGGCGCGGATTCGCGTCTCGGGGATTTCCTTCACCTACAACATTGCCTACGCGGCGTGGGCGAGTATCACACCGCTGTTGCTGATCGGTCTGATGCCGTGGAGCCCATGGATCTGCGTGATTTTCTGCGCGGTGATGGGCGCGGTGGGCGTGAGCAGCGCGGCGTATTTCGGCGCGCGCATGCCCCATGTCGGGAGCCGGTCCGTGGCGCCCTGTCTGTAGCTATCCGGGGGACGGGGCGGCCATCACGTCAACCAATGCCACCACAACAACGTCCCCACCAACCCCACCACCGACACGATGGTTTGCAGGATCGACCAGACCCAGATCGTCTGCTTGAGCTGCAAGCCAAAGTACTCGCGCACCATCCAGAACCCGGCATCGTTCACGTGGCAGAAAAACACCGAGCCCGCGCCAATCGCCAATGCCACCAATGAGCTTTGCGTCGCCGCCAGTCCCGCCATCATCGGCGCCAGAATGCCCGCGGTGGTGGTCGTCGCCACCGTCGCCGAACCGGTAGCCTGGCGCAACGCCACGGCAATCAGCCAGGCCAGCAGCAAGTACGGCATATGCGCGCCTTCGGCGACTTTGCTGATGGTCTGGCTGATGCCGGCATCGAGCAGCGTCTGTTTCAAGCCACCGCCCGCACCGATGGTCAGCAGCAACACCGCAATCGGTGCCAGGCTTTTGCGCAACGTGCCGCCGACGTGTTCACGGGGCATGCCGTTGGCCCAGCCGAGGCAAATCACTGCTGCCATCACCGCAATGCCCAGCGCCACCAGCGGTTCGCCGAGGAACTTCAGGGTCAGGGCAGCGGTGCTTTCCGGGCTCATGGCGACTTTCGCCAGCGTGCTGCCGAGCATCAGCAACACCGGCAACAGAATAATCAGCAGCGAAATACCGAAGCTCGGCTGGCGCGGGGCCTTGGGCGGGGCGCTGAACAAAGCGCCGAGTTCCGCCGGCTCGTCGACGTGCATGCGTTTCGACAGCCAGTTGCCATAGATCGGACCGGCCAGGATCACCGCCGGAATCGCGATGCTGAAACCCAGCAACATGGTCAGCCCGAGGTCGGCGTGCAACGCGCTGACCGCAATCAGCGGCCCGGGATGCGGCGGCATCAAGGCGTGCAACGTGGTCATCCCGGCCAGCGCCGGAATCGCGATCTTGAGCAACGGCTGACCCGAACGGCGCGCCATGACGAAGATGATCGGCACCATCATCACCAGGCCCACTTCGAAGAACAGCGGCAGGCCAATCACCATCGCCACCAGCGCCATCACCCACGGTAATGACTTGCCTTTACCCAACCCGAGCAAAGTCGAGGCGATGCGATCCGCGGCACCGGATTCGGCCATCAACGCACCGAGCATCGAACCCAGGGCAATGATGATCCCCGCCTCACCGAGAATCGCCCCGGCGCCTTTGCTGAATGCCTTGGCGACCTCTTCAGGCGGCAAACCGGCGCCGACACCGGCAATGAACGTGCCGATCAGGATCGACAGAAAGGGCGGAAGCTTGGTGGCGCTGATCAGCACGATAATCGTGGCAATCGCCAGCAGGACGCAAAGGATCAAACGGGTGTCGTGAACCATCCAGGCAGCAGTCGATAACTCCAAAACGGGACTCCTTAACGGGCAGATACCGTTGCAACATGTTGTTGCAATTTAGTTGGAGGATACCTGAAGTGGCCGAGGTAGAGCGCTGGGGTTTTGTAACGGGTCCACGAAGGAGCAACCGAGTTAGTGTCACGTAGCCATTATTTTTGTAGGACAACCCTAAAACACTCTTCAGAAAATATGCTCAAGGCCGATGGCTAGGCTGCATACCGCTTTCTATCCCTGTCCATCGGTGCTTTCCCATGTTCAATAAACGCTTGAAGCAGGAGCTGTCCGCTCTTCGCGAAGAACTCTCCAGCCTCCTGCAAGTGAAGGACAGCCTGGAAAGCGAGATGCTGGTCCTGACCCTTGATGCCGATGGGCGGGTTCAATCGGTCAATCAGAATTTCCTCGGCGAGATGCTCTACAAGGGCAACGACCTGATCGGGCGGCACATCGAAGACATCGTGCCGGCTCATGTGAAATCCGACGAATTCCACCAACGTTTCAAAACCGCGCTGACCCGTGGCGAGCATTTCGCTGGCACCGTGCGTTTGTTGCGCGGCAATGGCGCCGAAGCGTGGTTGCGGTCGATTTTGCAACCGGTGCGCTCGGCGGACGGTCGCATCAAGCATTTCTCGATTTATTCCAGCGACCTGACCCGCACCATCGAAGCGTCTCGCGAGCACGAAAACCTGATCGGTGCGTTGGTGCGTTCGACGGCGGTGATCGAGTTCGACCTGAATGGCAATGTGCTGAGCGCCAACGAGCGTTTCCTCAACGGCATGGGTTACAGCCTGGCGCAGATTCAGGGCAAACATCACCGCACCTTTTGTGCGCCGGAGGATTACAACAGCGCCGAGCACCAGAACTTCTGGCGCCGTCTGAACAATGGCGAGTTTGTCGCGGACCGCTTTAAACGCGTCGACAGCCACGGTCGTACGGTCTGGCTGGAGGCGTCCTACAACCCGGTGGTCGATGCCAACAACAAACTCTACAAAGTGGTGAAGTTCGCCACGGTGATTACCGATCAGGTCAATCAGGAACAAGCGGTGGCCGAGGCGGCCAACATCGCCTATAGCACGTCCCTGCAAACCGATAACAGTGCCCAGCGCGGTACAGCGGTGGTGACTCAGGCCGTGAACGTGATGCGCGACCTGGCCAAACATATGCAAACCGCCGGCGAAGGCATCGAAGCCCTGAACGAGCAGTCGCTGGTGATCGGCACCATCGTCAAGACCATCAGCGGCATTGCCGAACAGACCAACCTGTTGGCGCTCAACGCAGCGATTGAAGCGGCGCGGGCCGGCGAACAGGGTCGGGGTTTTGCGGTGGTGGCGGACGAAGTGCGGCAATTGGCGTCGCGCACCAGCCAGGCGACGGATGAAATTGTCGGCGTGGTACGCCAGAACCAGGACATGGCGCGCAAAGCCGTGAGCCTGATGACCGACGGCAAGCTCCAGGCCGAACAAGGGCTGGCATTGGCGGCGGAGGCGGGCACGGTGATCGTCGAGATTCAGGACGGCGCGCAGAAAGTGGTGAACGCGGTGGGGCAGTTTGCCAATCAACTGGCGACTTGATTCGCAGGCTTAAATAGCAGTAAACGCAAAAAGATCGCAGCCTTCGGCAGCTCCTACAGGGGAATATCGAACCCTGTAGGAACTGGCGAAGGCTGCGATCTTTTTCGTTACAACACCACGTACTTCGTAATGGCCTGATTCGCGGTTGCCGCTACAATCGGCGTTTTCCCTGGAGCAGACATCCATGACCGTTTCCCACCGTCGTCCGGTTCCGTTGTCCAAGGCGTATCGCCTGCTCAATCACGGGCCGACCGTGCTGGTCAGCGCCGCCCACGACGGCCAGCGCAACATCATGGCTGCGGCCTGGGCCATGCCGCTGGATTTCGAACCGCCGAAAATCGCCGTGGTTTTGGACAAGGCCACCTGGACCCGACAACTGCTGGAAGCCTCGGGCACGTTTGTAGTGAACGTGCCTTGCGTCGCCCAGGCCGATATCGTGCAAACCGTCGGCTCGACGTCCGGCTTGGCGCTGACTCAGGACCAAGGCCAGGACAAATTCCAGACCTATGATTTACAGACCTTCAGCGGCGAGTTGATCGATGCGCCGATGCTGGAAGGTTGTGTCGCCTGGCTGGAATGCCGGTTGTTGCCAGAGCCGCACAATCATCAGCAATACGACCTGTTCCTGGCCGAGGTGATTGCCGCCCAGGCAGATGAGCGTGTATTCAGCGACGGCCGCTGGCACTTCGAAAGGCATGACGCGCTACGCACTTTGCACCACGTCGCCGGTGGGCATTTCCTGAAGATCGGCGATCCGGTGGACGGCAAGAATCTGGTTGAGTAAGCCTGAAGACGCAGAATCTGTGGGAGCGGGCTTGCTGGCGAAAGCGGTGTATCAGTCGGCATTGATGTTGAATGTTCAACCGCATTCGCGAGCAAGCCCGCTCCCACAGGGGGGATGTGTTCAATTCAAATCCACAGATCATTCACCGCCGTGCGCTCGCCGCCCTCGCTGCCGGTGTTGATCACGCCTCGGGGTTCGATCAGCAGCAGTTTCACTTCCTGTTCCGCAGACGGTTTGTGCTCGATGCCTTTGGGCACGACGTACATTTCACCGGCTGAAATCAACACATGACCATCGCGAAAATCGATACGCAATTGCCCCTCCAGGACGATGAAGGTTTCGTCGGTGTCCAGGTGATCGTGCCAGATGAAATCCCCCAGCAGCTTCACCACTTTGAATTGGTAGTCGTTCATTTCGGCGATGACCCGGGGTGACCAGTGTTGGTCGATCAGGTCGATTTTCTGCAGGAAGTTGAGGCTTTGGAACGTGTTCATCAGGTGGTTCTCCAGAGTGATTCCGGCCCCACGATAACCAGCGCATCGAGGCGATTCTTGAACGATTGTGCGTGACTCAGCGCCGGTGCATTTTCATCCAGCGGGCCGGTGAGAGGCCGTAGGTTTTGCTGAACTGGCGAGTCATGTGGCTTTGATCAGTGAAGCCGGCGATCAGCGCGGCGCTGACCAGCGACTGGCCCTGAATCAACAGCGCCCGGACCAGGTCGAGGCGGCGCATGGTCAGGTAGCGATAAGGGCTGGTGCCAAACAATAGACGGAAATCCCGGGACAGGCTCCAGCGATCCCGACCGCTGTGGTGCGCCAGTTCGTCCAGGGTCACAGTGCGATCCAGCGCGCTATGCATGAATTCCCGGGCGCGTTCCGCCGCCACATAGTCGAAGCGCTGGCGTTTGTCGGGTGTGCCGGATACGGCGCTTAATGCGTGGGCCAGATCGAACAGTGCGTCCTGTTCTTCCAGTGGATCGAGTGGGTCATCCAGACTTCGCATCAGCACATCGGTGGCGGCGAACAAACGTGGATCGGTGGACAGGCCGGTCTTGATGAAGGGTAGCGGCTGACCGCCGAGAATCTGCTGGATCAGCGCCGGCTCGATGTACATCATTCGGTAGTGGAAGCCGCTGTCGGTGCCGGCCTCGCCGTCGTGGACTTCGTCCGGGTGCAGCACCAGTGTTCCGCCCGGAAGACTGTGGCGCCAGGCGCCGCGGTACTGAAAACTCTGCACCCCGGCCAGGGTGCGACCGATGGCGTAGGTGTCGTGACGGTGGAAGTCGTAGCCGTGACCGGCAAAAAACGCCTCGATACGCTCCAGCCCGCCGATATTGGGCGCGCGATGGAACCAGTCGCTGAGTGGCGGGTGCTTGGTCATGGTGCCGTTTGTCTTGGGCTCGATGCTGAACACGTTAACCCAGTGACAAAGCGTTGTCTGCCGACGGAAGGGGTCATCGCGACGAGTAGAAAATTGCCAGTAAATGTTGCAAGGTACGAGGCATCTCTGATGCCAAGAAGGCGCTTTGTCCCATGGAACCGACCTCATTGGGTTATGCCGCGCCGTTATTGTCCCTGGCCCTGTTGTGGACGGTGGCGGTGGTGACGCCGGGCCCGAACTTCTTCAACACCGCGCAATTGGCAGCCAGTTGCTCCCGACGACATGGCGTCGTGGCTGCGCTGGGCGTGGCAACAGGCACGGTCTTGTGGGGATTGGCCGGTGGTTTGGGCATCAAGTCGCTGTTCAGCGCGGCGCCGACGCTCTATCTGACCTTCAAGATTGCCGGTGGCTGTTACCTGATCTATCTGGGGTTGAAGCAGTTCAAGCGCAAACCGGCGACGCAACCCGGCGTTGGCAACTCGCTGGACGGGGCGGGGCGCACGCTGATGTCGGCCTATGGCCGGGGCTTTGTCGGCAATATGACCAACCCCAAAGCGGCGCTGTTCGTCGCGACGATCTTCGCCACGGCCATGCCGGCCTCGCCGCCACCGATGTTGCTGGCGCTGGCGGTACTGACCATGGCGAGCCTGTCATTCAGTTGGTATTGCAGCGTGGCGCTGCTGTTTGCCAGTCGCCGGGTCGCGGGGGCTTATGAGCGTTCGAGAAAGTGGCTGGACCGCTTTGCCGGCAGTTGCTACCTGCTGTTTGGTGCGCATCTGGTGGCGAATCGCTGATCAGGTCAGCGCCGTGGCCACAGGTTGATCGGCAGCGGTGGGCGCGCGCTTCAATGTCTCCGGCATGGCCACCATGAGTAACACCAGCGCTGTCGCCGCCACTGCCGCCAGCGTCAGGAATGCCGCGCTGTAACCGGCCCACTGAACCACCAGCCCGGCCAAGCCGTTACTCAGTGCGGCGCCCAGCCCGAACACCGTCGACAGCGCACCCAGGCTCACATTGAAGCGTCCGGTGCCTTGGGTCAGGTCCTTGATCACCACCGGGAACAAGGCGCCGAAGATCCCGGCCCCGACGCCGTCGAGCAACTGCACTGCCACCAGCCAATACGGATCATCTGACAACGTATAAAGCACCCCGCGCAATGGCAGGATCAGGAAACCGGCCAGCAGCAACGGTTTGCGTCCCCAGACATCGGCCTTCCAGCCCACCAGCAGCGCCACCGGCACCATCACCAATTGCGCGGCGACAATGCACGCCGACGTCAGCGGCGTGGCCATTTGCAGGTTCACCAGGGACAATTTCTGACTCACCAGCGGCAGCATTGCCGCGTTCGCCAGATGAAACAGCCCACAACAAATAGCGAATACCAGCAACGGTCGGTTGTGCAGCAGCACATTCAGCCCCGAGGGCTGTTCGCCGTGGGCCGGGCCTTGCGGGTCGAAGCCTCGGGCCACGTCGTGATCGATGGCGTGTGGCGCGATGAAGCTGATGGCAATCACACTGGCCAGCGCCATCACGGCCATCAGGTAAAACACCGCCACCGGGCCGAACAAATACGCAAATCCCCCGGCCAGCAGCGCCGCGACGGCATTGCCGGCGTGGTTGAACGTTTCGTTGCGCCCGGTACGGCGGGTAAAGGCTCGGGGCCCGGTGATGCCCAATGAAATGGCGGAAATGGCCGGGGCGAACACCGACGCTGCAACGGCGCTCAAGGCCTGGGTCAGCGCCACCAGCGTGAATGAACTAATGAACGGCAACAGCAAACAGCTCACCGTCACCAGCAGCGCCGCGACGATGATCACCCCGCGTTTGCGCCGGGTTCGGTCGATCAAAGCGCCGGCCGGGGTCTGGGTCAGCAGCGCGGCGATCCCGGCAACCGTCATCACCAGGCCGATACTCGCCGGGTCCCAGTGATGCACCGCCAGCAAATAAATCGCCAGGTACGGCCCGAGTCCGTCGCGCACGTCGGCGAGAAAGAAGTTGAGCCCGTCCAGGGAGAGGGTGTTGCGACGATCGGTCGGAGCGTTCAAGGGCGGCCTCTGCTTGGCGGGGCGCAGGTGCGTGCTGCGCATTAGCAATGACTGGTCGAGACCGCATGAAGTTTCAGTCTTTAACTCAGCCGCGCTGCCGTGGTATGAAACACCACGTTCACTATGAGGCCAGGCAATGAGCAAGCTGCGGGTTGGGATTATTTTCGGGGGCCGTTCGGCAGAGCATGAAGTGTCGCTGCAATCGGCGAAAAATATCGTCGATGCACTGGATCGTTCACGCTTTGAACCGGTGCTGATCGGCATCGACAAGCAAGGCCACTGGCACCTCAACGATCCCTCGAACTTCCTGCTCAATCAGGAAAACCCGGCGCTGATCGCCCTCAATCAATCCAATCGCGAACTGGCGGTGGTGCCGGGCAAGGCCAGTCAGCAATTGGTCGAAACCTCGAGCCAGGAACTGCTGGGTCACGTCGATGTAATCTTCCCGATTGTCCACGGCACCCTCGGCGAAGACGGCTGCCTGCAAGGCTTGCTGCGCATGGCGGATTTGCCGTTCGTCGGTTCCGATGTGCTGGGTTCTGCGGTGTGCATGGACAAGGACATCAGCAAGCGCCTGCTGCGTGACGCCGGGATTGCGGTCACGCCGTTCGTGACGCTGAACCGCGCCAGCGCCGCGCGCACCGGGTTCGCCGACGTGCAGGGCAAGCTCGGCCTGCCGTTGTTCGTCAAGCCGGCGAACCAGGGTTCCTCCGTGGGCGTGAGCAAAGTGACCGACGAAGCTGAATACGTGGCGGCGGTTGAGCTGGCCTTGGGCTTCGACGAAAAAGTCCTGATCGAATCCGCCGTCAGCGGTCGCGAGATTGAATGCGCGGTGCTCGGCAATGATCAGCCGATCGCCAGTGGGTGTGGCGAGATCGTGGTGCGCAGCGGGTTCTATTCCTACGACAGCAAATACATCGACGACCAGGCCGCCGAAGTGGTGGTGCCGGCCCACATCAGCGTCGAGGCGAGCGAGCGCATTCGTGCCTTGGCCGTTGAAGCCTTTCAGGTGTTGGGTTGTTCCGGGCTGGCGCGGGTCGATGTGTTCCTCACCGACGGTGGCGAAGTGTTGATCAACGAGATCAACTCACTGCCCGGTTTCACCCGCATCAGCATGTACCCAAAATTGTGGCAGGCCACCGGCATGACCTATAGCGAGCTGGTCAGCCGCTTGATCGACCTGGCACTGGAAAAGCATCAAGCACGGCAAGCGTTGAAAATCAGCCGCTAGGCCGCGTGTAACTATTCAATCAAGGATTTATCGATGACGGCTGCAACTGTTTACCTGTTTTCCTACGGCACCTTGCAGGACAAAGCCGTGCAACTGGCCAACTTCGGCCGCGAACTCAGCGGCAGCGCCGATGCGATGCCAGGGTATGAGCAATCCTGGGTGGAAATTACCGACCCTGATGTGTTGGCCACCAGTGGCAAGACCCACCATCCGATTCTGCGCCCTGGCAGCGAAAGCAGTGCGCCGATTCCCGGCATGGTGTTCCAGATCACGCCCGAAGAACTGGCCGCCGCCGACAGCTATGAAGTCTCGGACTACAAGCGCGTCAGCGTGGTCCTGCAATCCGGAATTGAAGCGTGGGTGTATGTCAGCGCGTAGTTGCGCAGCACAGCGTTATCCCGAATGATGTGCAAAGTTGTATACAAAAATTACTAACAGAGGCAACAACATCATGAAAGTCAGCGCACGTAACGTCTTCAAGGGCACCATCAGCAAACTGCAACCTGGCGCCGTCAACGCCGAAGTGTCCCTGAAACTGGCCGGCGGTAATGAGTTGGTGGCGGTGGTGACCATGGAAAGCGTGAAGAGCCTTGGCCTGGCGGTCGGCAAGGAAGCGGTCGCACTGGTGAAGGCACCGTGGGTGATGCTGATGACCGAATCCAGCGACATCCGCCTCTCGGCGCGTAACTGCCTGGAAGGCAAAGTCACCAGCGTGACGGATGGCGCGGTGAATGCTGAAGTGGTTATAAAGCTGGATGGCGGCAGCGAGGTTTACTCGATCGTCACCCGCGAAGCCGTTGCAGAGTTGGGACTGGCGCCGGGTGTAAGTGCGACGGCCGTGATCAAGGCTTCGCATATTATTTTGGGTGTGCCAGCCTGATACATCGATTTCAAGTACAGCTCAGATTGAAGTGGGAGCGGCGGTGCGACGATTCGACTTGCTCGCGAAGAACGATAACGCGGTTCTACTGAAAACACCGCGTTGCCTGCTTCGCGAGCAAGTCGAATCGTCGCACCGCCGCTCCCACAGACTCAATCCCCCAACGCCTCCCCCTCACGCCGCGGATCCGCTCCGCCCGCCAACGACGCTTTCCCTGATGCATCCTTGACCCGAACAATCGCCTGGGTCCCGCTGGTCATGTCGATTTCGTTCACCGCATGCCCTTTGTCCTTCAGCGCCTGAATCAGCGCCGGGCTGAATTGTCCTTGTTCCAGTTCGGTCGGGCCATTGCGGCTGCCGAAGTTGGGCAGGCTGATGGCGGCTTGTGGGTCGAGGTTCCAGTCGAGCAGGCCGATGGTGGATTTGGCGACGTATTCGATGATTTGCGAGCCGCCGGGGGAACCGACGGTGGCCACGAATTCGCCGCTCTGGCGATCGAAGATCAGGGTCGGCGCCATGGACGAGCGCGGGCGTTTGCCGGGTTCGACGCGGTTGGCGACTTTCTGGCCTTTTTCTTCGGGGATGAACGAGAAGTCAGTCATCTGGTTGTTGAGCAGGAAGCCCTGAACCATCAGGTGCGAGCCGAACGCGGACTCGACGGTGGTGGTCATCGAGACGGCGCCGCCTTCGTCATCGACGGCGACCACTTGCGAGGTGGAAATGCGCAGCGGCGAACGGTCCGGCGCGTAGGCGACTTGAATGCCCGGCGGTGTCCCGGGTTTGGCGGTGCCCATGCTGCGATCACCGATCAGGGCGGCGCGGCTGGCGAGATAAGTCGGGTCCACCAGGCCTTTGACCGGCACCGGCACGAAGTCGGTGTCGGCCACGTATTGCGCGCGATCGGCGTAGGCCAGGCGTTCGGCTTCGGAAATCAGGTGCACGGCTTCGGGCGCCGGTTCGATGCCGGCCGGCTTATTGGTCTTGAGCGGTTTGAGTGGCGCCAAGGCGAAGCGAGGGTCGCGGGTTTCCAGGGCTTGCAAGGTGCCGAGGATCTGCGCCACGGCAATCCCGCCCGACGACGGTGGCGGCATGCCGCAGACCTGCCAGCGTTTGTAGTCGGTGCACAACGGCGCACGCTCCTTGGCCTTGTAAGCCTGAAGGTCATTCAACGACAGGCTGCCAGGGTTTTTATGGCCCTGGACCTTGGCGACGATTTCTTCGGCAACCGGGCCTTTGTACAGCGCGTCGGGACCTTCCTTGGCGATGCGTTTCAATACAGCGGCCAGTGCCGGGTTCTTCAGTTGTGTGCCGACGGCTTTCGGGCTGCCGTCAGCATTCAGAAAATACGCCACCATGTCCGGCGAACGCCGAAGGGACGAGTCCGAAGCAATCAGCAGATGCAAACGCGGCGAGATCGCAAAGCCTTGCTCCGCGAGTTTGATCGCCGGCTCGAACAGCGTCGCCCATGGCAGGCGACCGTGTTTCTGATGCGCCAACTCAAGCGCTCGCAACACACCCGGCGTGCCGACTGAGCGACCACCAATCTGCGCCTGGGTGAACGGCATCGGTGTGCCGTCGGCTTGCAGGAAAAGTTTCTCGGTGGCGCCGGACGGAGCGGTCTCTCGGCCGTCATAAGTACGCACAGCCTTGCCGTCCCACAACACGATCAACGCGCCGCCGCCGATGCCTGACGATTGCGGTTCCACCAGGGTCAACACGGCTTGCATCGCAATGGCCGCATCGATGGCCGAACCACCCTGACGCAGCATCTCCCGCCCGGCTGCGGCCGCCAGCGGATTGGCCGCAGCCGCCATGTGTTTCGCAGCGTGGCGGGTTTGCAGGTCCGTGCGGAAACCGGTGGCGGCTTCCGGCGCGACGGGCAAGGTCGACGTAGGTGGCGCGTTGCACGCGGCGAGGGTCAGTGCGGCGGCGATCAGCGACAGGGCTGACAGGCGATAGCGGCTCAAGTGGAAGGCTGAAAACACGTGGGGCACTCCGTCCGTGGGAAAAAAGGTTCGGGGGACTTTATCGGCCGACAGGGTGCGACGCAAACTGCGTCCTACGGCCAAGGCACTTTTGTCCTTCATGAATCGGCGGATTTTCTGTAGGGTCGAGAACATCAGGACGGCCAGAAAACCAACAAGAGGCAGACATGCACAGCGAGTTTCCTACCCAGCCAAGTTACCGTGGGCAACGTGAACAATTCCTCGCGGCGGCCACCGCTGCCGGCGCGACGTTGACTGAATATCCGCATCCTCTCAAAGGCCCGTTCGGTGAATCGTTGAGTACCGATGTGGCGGTGCTCGGTGATCCGACGGCCAAGCGTCTGCTGATTGCGTTGAGCGGCACCCACGGGGTCGAAGGCTTCTACGGCTCTGGATGCCAGATCAAATGGTTGCAGGATTTGAGCAGGCGTTCGCTGCCGGCGGATGTCGCGGTGGTAATGATCCACTTGATCAACCCGTGGGGCACGGCGTGGTTGCGTCGGGTCAATGAAGACAACATCGACCTCAACCGCAATCACCTGGATTTCCAGCGTCCGCTGCCGGACAACCAGGCCTACGCGATGCTGCATGAAATCTATGCAAGCTCTGAGTTGCACGGCCCCGAGCGTGATCGCGCCGATGCCTTGCTCGATGCGCAGATCAAGGAGCACGGCTGGCCGGCGGTGATGTCAATTGTCGAGGGCGGCCAGCACAGTCACCCCGATGGTTTGTTCTATGGTGGACTCGCGCCGAGTTGGTCGAACCGCACGTTGCACCAGATCATGCAAAACCACGTGGCCCGTGCCGAGGTCGCGATGTGCTTCGACCTGCACACCGGGGCAGGGGAGTACGGTCATCCGATGCTGCTGACCATTACCGAAGCGGCTTACCCGGCGCTGGAAGATGCCCAGGCCATTTACGGCCCATGGCTTTACACCTTGCACACTGGCGCCAACACCACGAGTGAAACTGGAGTGGCGGCAACGGCAACCGGTTATACCTCGCAGGCGTTGCTCAATGCGTTGCCGCAGGTGCGGCTGATGCCGTTTGTGATCGAGTGCGGGACCTATCCGGGGCCGGACGTTCATCGTCATTTGCGCGATGACCACTGGCTGCATCTGCACGGCAACCCAAGCGATGCGGTGGGGCGCGGGATCAAACTGAATCTGCTTGAGCAGTTCTTCCCAGCCGACAGCGACTGGCAGGCCATGGTCTGGCTGCGCACTTGGCAGATTTGGGAGCGGGGCTTGTCGGCGTTATCGACGATGCGGGCCTGACGATGGCAGGCACTTTTCTCGAGGCATAAAAAAACGGCCTACCTTTCGGTAAGCCGTTTTTAGTACTTGGTGGCTACACAGGGACTTGAACCCCGGACCCCAGCATTATGAATGCTATGCTCTAACCAACTGAGCTATGTAGCCAAGTGGCGCGCATTATTCACCTGGAACGAAGATGCGTCAAGCGTAAATTTAAAATATTTCTCCACACTTTCAACCGGTTATCGTCCTGGCCCGAAAAAACAGGGCGGGGCAGGGCGTCAACGCAGCTGAAATCTCCCGGTATTCGCACTCAAGGCCTTGCTGCCCTGGCTCAAGGTGTCTGCCGCAAGGTTCACGGCCCGCGCGCCTTCCAGCAATCTGACGGCGGCCTGATCGACCTGCTGGATATTGCCGCTGACCTCATCGGCCGTGCTCGCTTGTTCTTCAACAGCAGTGGCGATTTGCGCCAAGGTGTCGGTGACGCTCTGCACCGCGCTGGCGATTTCCCCCAGGCGTTCGCCCAGGCCCGTGACGGCTTGGGCGTCAGACTGAGCCTGGCCACAAGCGGCTTCCATCAGGCTTACCGCTTCATTCACCGTGTTGCGCAAGCTGTCGACGGTGCCGGCGATTTGCGCGGTGGACGACTGCGTGCGCTGGGACAGACTGCGCACCTCATCGGCCACCACCGCGAAGCCGCGACCTTGTTCACCCGCACGCGCGGCCTCGATGGCGGCGTTGAGCGCCAGCAGGTTGGTCTGCTCGGCGACGCCACGAATGGTGTCGACCACCAATTGAATCTGTTGCCCTTGCTCACTGACCCGGCCCAATGCCGCAGCGGTGTCGTTGAGCCGTTGATTGAGCTGCTGAATGCTCGCCGTGGTGCGTTGGCTGTCACGGCTGCTGTCGGCGGCGATACGCTGAGTGTGCTGAGCGCTGCCGGACGCCTGTTCGCAGCTCTGGGCTACCCCTTGAGAAGTGGCGGCCAATTGCGTGGCCGCGGCGGCGATCTGGCTGATCTGGATTTGTTGGGCCTCGACTTCGCCCAATGCGCCGCTGGAATGATCGTTGAGCGTGCGCACGGCATTGCTCAGTTGCAACGTCTCGTGATCGACCCCGAGCAAACTGTTGCGCAGTTGCACCACCGCGACGTTGAGCGCGGTGCTGATCGCCGCCAGCTCATCGCGACCCTGCACCGGCACTTGCAGGCTCAGGTTACCGTCGCGCAACGCTTCGGCCAGCACGGTGATGCCGCTGGCGCTACGACGGATCGAAGCCTGCAAGCACACAAACAGATACAGCGCGGCCAGCAACAGGCAACCAAAGATCGTCGCCACCAGGATGAACTGGCGGATGGCCGAGCTGTGGTAGTAGTCCAGGCGTTGATCCAGTGACACAAGCGATTGCTGGCGCAAAGAGGCGAGATCGATGAGCAGTGAGTCGAGGTTGCGTTCGAAATCTTCCGGCTTGAGGTTGATGCTGCCGCCGAAGACGCCGTCGTCCAGCACTTTCAAGGTCGAATCGAGGTGCTTGAGGCTGTCATGGTACTGCCCGGCCCAGGCCTGCAAGGCGCTGGGCAGGCGTGCTTCCAGCAGGCTGGCGGTTTTCACCAGTTGCTCCCGGGCATCACCGATGCGACTGCGCAGATCGCGCAGTTGCAGGCGGCTTTGCAGGGTGAACTGACCCGACACCACCGACGCCTGGCCAACCGCCGCGAGCCGGCCGACCCGTTCAATCAGGTCCGGCGCATGCTGCGTGGATATCTGCGTCAGCAAATAGGTTTCCAGCCACGGCGCCAGGGTCAGGCGATTGTCCATGACGATTTGTTCGCGCAAGGCTTGCAGGGCGCTCAGGGCATTGGTGAAGCGATCGTAACCGTCCGGCCACCAACCGACGCTGCTCAGGCTTTTCGAATCCAGGCTGTTGAGGGCGGCTTGCAGGGCTTGATAGCGGGTCAGGGTTTCACCCTCGGCGCCTTCGGTTTTCAAGGCATTGCCCAGGTCCGTAGTGGCTTGGGCGACGGCGGGCTGCACGGCGTCGAACGCGCCCATGGCGGCGATCGTGGCCGGCGTCGGCTGGCGATTGGTTTCGGTGGCGCGCCAGCGGGCCGCGCGGTCACGTTGGGCGGCGAGCAGGTTGTCGAGCGCATCCAGGGCCAGCAGTTGACGAACCCCGGCACGTTCGCCGGAAATCAGTTGCAGCTTGTCGCGATAGTCCTGCCCGATCATCAACAGGCTGCCGGCCAGCGGCAGGATAAACAGCAGAAATAACAGCTGAAATTTGCGTGCGAAGCCAAAACGCCCCAGCAGTCCGATCCCCGGTGATAAAAAAGCCTGCATGCCCCATGACTCCTCTGGACACCACGCACTATTAGCGTGCGTCGTGATCGTTGCGACCGCGACTTGTGCCCTTTTAAAAGGCCTCGAAAGTTCACCCTCGCCAGCTCTGTAGGCCGACTCTGTAGCGAAACTTCCCATTCTCGATCCCCTTTGTAAGGGGGCCGCGTTGAAGAGGATAAACAAGGCAAGATTCAGACCATGGCGTTGCGCTATCACCCACTCTTCGATGAACGTCGAGGTCGTTAGCAGGCTAAGGGGATGGCGCTGCTGCACTGAAAAATGGCACATTGACGCACCTGCCCGTGTGCACCCTCTGTTGTACGGAAATTCTCATGGCTATCAGCAATGCCCAGACCGGCGCTACGCCGGCATCCGCGACTCCGCAAAGCAGCCCTTTGGTCATGCGCATCATCGGCGCCGTAGCGCTGGCGCACTTGATCAATGACTTGATTCAGTCAGTGTTGCCGTCGATTTATCCGATGCTCAAGGCCAACTATGGCCTGACCTTTACCCAGGTCGGCCTGATCACCCTGACATTCCAACTCACAGCTTCCCTGCTGCAGCCGTGGGTCGGTTACTACACCGATCGCCATCCAAAACCGTGGTTACTGCCGGCCGGCACTGTCTGCACGCTGATCGGCATTCTGATGATGTCGGTGGTCGGTAACTTCCCGATGATTTTGCTGGCGGCGGGATTGATCGGCATCGGTTCCTCGACCTTTCACCCGGAAGCTTCTCGCGTGGCGCGACTGGCTTCGGGCGGGCGTTTCGGCCTGGCGCAATCGACCTTCCAGGTCGGTGGTAATGCGGGGTCGGCGTTCGGTCCATTGCTGGCGGCAGCGATCATCATTCCGTATGGCCAGGGCCACGTGGCGTGGTTCGGGTTGTTCGCGGTGTTTGCGTTGTTCGTGCTCTACCGCATCAGCCGTTGGTACGCCAACCACTTGAGCCTGTTCAAGCTCAAGCAAGGCCAGGCGGCGACTCATGGCTTGTCGAAACAACGGGTGATCAGCGCGCTGGTGGTGCTCGGGTTGCTGGTGTTCTCCAAGTATTTCTACATGGCCAGTTTCACCAGTTACTTCACCTTCTACCTGATCGAGAAGTTCGACCTGTCGGTGGCCAGTTCGCAGCTGCATTTGTTCCTGTTCCTGGGCGCGGTGGCGGCGGGTACATTCTTCGGCGGGCCGATTGGCGACAAGATCGGGCGTAAGGCGGTGATCTGGTTCTCGATCCTCGGCGTTGCGCCGTTCACCCTGATCCTGCCGCATGTCGATCTGTTCTGGACCAGCATCCTCAGCGTGGTGATCGGCTTCATCCTGGCCTCGGCGTTTTCCGCCATCGTGGTGTATGCGCAGGAATTGGTGCCGGGTAACGTCGGGATGATTGCCGGGGTGTTCTTCGGCTTGATGTTTGGTTTCGGCGGGATTGGCGCGGCGCTGCTGGGGCATCTGGCGGATGTTCACGGCATCGAGTACGTGTACTTCCTGTGTTCGTTCTTGCCGTTGTTTGGCGTGTTGGCGATCTTCCTGCCGAGAACCAAAAAGGCCTGACCCAACACTATTCCCCCTGTGGGAGCGGGCTTGCTCGCGAATGCGGTATGTCATTCAACAGAGATGTCGACTGACACACCGCCTTCGCGAGCAAGCCCGCTCCCACACAGGTTCTGTGGTGTGGCGGATAAATCTTTCAGGCACAAAAAAGCCGCGTCTGGACGCGGCTTTTTCTTGCGCAGATGTTTTACACGTTGAAACGGAAGTGCATCACGTCGCCGTCTTTGACGATGTAGTCCTTGCCTTCCAGACGCCATTTACCGGCTTCTTTGGTACCGGCTTCGCCCTTGTACTGGATGAAGTCGTCGTAGGCGATGACTTCGGCGCGGATGAAGCCTTTTTCGAAGTCGGTGTGGATCACGCCAGCGGCTTGCGGTGCGGTGGCACCGACGCGGACGGTCCAGGCGCGGACTTCTTCGACACCGGCGGTGAAGTAGGTCTGCAAGTGCAGCATCTCGTAGCCAGCGCGGATCACGCGGTTCAGACCAGGTTCTTCCAGGCCCAGGGCTTCGAGGAACATGTCTTTCTCTTCGCCATCTTCCAGCTCGGCGATTTCGGCTTCGATCTTGTTGCAGACCGGAACCACCATGGCGCCTTCTTCTTCGGCGATGGCCTTGACGATGTCCAGCAGCGGGTTGTTCTCGAAACCGTCTTCAGCGACGTTAGCGATGTACATGACCGGCTTGGTGGTCAGCAGATGGAAGCCACGAATCACAGCTTTATCGTCGACGCCCATGTTCTTCATCAGGGTGCGAGCTGGCTTGCCGAGGGTGAAGTGAGCGATCAATTGCTCCAGCAGGCCTTTCTGGACCACGGCGTCCTTGTCGCCACCCTTGGCGTTGCGAGCGACTTTCTGCAGTTGCTTCTCGCAGCTGTCGAGGTCGGCGAAGATCAGTTCCAGGTCGATGATTTCGATGTCGCGTTTCGGGTCGACGCTGTTGGAGACGTGAATCACGTTCTCGTCTTCGAAGCAGCGGACCACGTGGGCGATGGCATCGGTTTCACGGATGTTGGCCAGGAACTTGTTGCCCAGGCCTTCACCTTTCGACGCGCCGGCAACCAGGCCCGCGATGTCGACGAATTCCATGGTGGTCGGCAGGATGCGCTTTGGATTGACGATGGCTGCCAGGGCTTCCAGACGCGGATCCGGCATCGGCACGATACCGGTGTTCGGCTCGATGGTGCAGAAGGGGAAGTTCTCGGCCGCGATCCCGGATTTGGTCAGGGCGTTGAACAGGGTGGACTTGCCGACGTTAGGCAGGCCGACGATGCCGCAATTGAATCCCATGGTGTTTCCCCTCGGATAAGAGTCAGGCCTTCTGGCTGTGCAGGATTTTCATCGCGCGGTTCCATTCCCCGGCGAGGATATCCGGCAGCACGCCGAGGGCAAAGTCGATGCTGGCATCGAGTTTTTCCTGTTCGGCGCGTGGCGCACGACCCAGGACGAAATTTGAAACCATACTGGCTACGCCCGGGTGGCCAATGCCAAGCCGCAAGCGGTAGAAGGTATTCTGATTGCCCAGTTGCGCGATGATGTCGCGCAACCCGTTGTGACCGCCATGGCCGCCGCCCTGTTTGAGCTTGGCAACGCCCGGAGGCAGGTCGAGTTCGTCATGCGCCACCAGGATTTCTTCAGGCTTGATGCGGAAGAAACCAGCGAGTGCCGCCACGGCCTGGCCGCTGCGGTTCATGTACGTGGTGGGAATCAGCAGACGAACATCCTGACCCTGGTGCGAATAGCGCCCGGTCAGGCCGAAATATTTGCGGTCCGCCACAAGGTTTACGCCTTGTGCGTTCGCGATGCGCTCAACAAAAAGGGCCCCTGCGTTATGCCGGGTCTGTTCGTATTCAGCGCCTGGATTTCCCAGGCCAACGATCAGTTTGATGGCAGTCACGATAGGGGCCCTTCCTTGGAGTGGTGGATAACATCGCCGCAATCAGGGAGTGCGGCAAAAGTGGACGACAAGTGCTCATTTACCATTATGTAAACTCCGCGTTCTCGCCCGCTTTCTCGCTACGCTCTAGTCCGCGATGTTTCCGGTCACTCCGGCGAACAGAGTGAAATTACTCTGCTGCGCCTTCTTCGGTAGCTTCTGGAGCAACACGTGGAGCGTGGACGTTGGCAACAGCCTTGTCATCACCGTGTGCCAGAGCAACAAACTCAACGCCTTTAGGGGCTTTGAGGTCGGACAAGTGAATGATCGAACCGATTTCGGCGTTAGCCAGGTCGACTTCGATGAATTCAGGCAGGTCTTTCGGCAGGCAGGTCACTTCGATTTCCGAAACAACGTGCGAAACTTCGCCGCCTTTCTTGATCGGAGCTTCTTCACCAATGAAGTGTACAGGCACAACAGCGGTCAGTTTCTGACCAGCTACTACGCGTACGAAGTCAGCGTGCAGCACGTGACCTTTAGCCGGGTGACGTTGCAGAGCTTTGATGATTACGTTCTGCTTGGTGCCACCAACGTTCAGCTCGATGATGTGGCTGTAAGCCGCTTCGTTTTCGAGCAGTTTGGCAACTTCTTTAGCCAGCATGCTGATGGATTCAGGGGCTTTTTCGCCACCGTAAACTACAGCTGGTACCAGGCTTGCGAGACGACGCAGGCGGCGGCTCGCACCTTTCCCCAGGTCGGAACGCACTTCAGCATTCAGAGTAAAATCGTTCATGTTGTATCTCCAAAATAACCACATTCGCCCCAGCGGTTGCGACCAGCGCTAAAGGCGATATGGGCAAAAAAGCCCCGCCCCGACAGGAATGCCGGGGCGGGGCGCTTTCGTCAACGAGACATTCGAGAAGGGCAGGGCCCTTAGCGGAACATCGCGCTGATCGATTCTTCATTGCTGATGCGGCGGACCGCCTCGGCAACTACCGGCGCGATATCCAGTTGACGGATACGCGAACAGGCTTGAGCAGCAGCGGACAACGGGATGGTGTTAGTCACCACCAGTTCGTCCAGCATGGAATTTTCAATGTTTTCGATCGCCCGACCGGACAGCACAGGGTGTGTGCAGTAGGCGAAAACCTTGGCAGCGCCATGCTCTTTCAGGGCCTTGGCCGCGTGGCACAGTGTGCCGGCGGTATCGACCATGTCATCGACCAGAATACAGGTACGCCCTTCGACATCACCGATGATATGCATCACTTCAGAGTGATTGGCTTTCTCACGGCGTTTGTCGATGATCCCGAGATCTACGCCCAGGGATTTGGCAACAGCACGTGCACGCACGACGCCGCCAATGTCCGGGGACACGATCATCAGGTTTTCGAAGCGCTGATCTTCAATGTCATCCACCAATACCGGGGAGCCGTAGATGTTATCTACCGGAATATCGAAGAAACCCTGGATTTGGTCAGCATGCAGATCAACCGTGAGAACACGGTCGATGCCGACTACGGTAAGCATGTCAGCGACGACTTTCGCGCTGATAGCCACACGTGCGTATCGCGTACGGCGATCCTGTAGGGCATAACCAAAGTAAGGAATAACAGCAGTGATACGAGTAGCCGAGGAGCGGCGGAAGGAATCAGCCATCACTTCCAGTTCCATCAGGTTATCGTTGGT
>NZ_JBIWEL010000040.1:0-258 GCF_044762525.1 Pseudomonas sp. NPDC096950
CACCAGACTTTCTGCTTGCCTTCAGGGATGAAGCCACGGGCTTCCAGGTACTTCATGAAGCGTGCCTGGTAGATCGCCTGGATCGGACCCAGACCCATGGATACGGTCGGGAACTGCCAGAAATCAGGCATCAGCCACGGGTGCGGATAGGACGACAGGCCGTGACCATCGACTTCCTGGCGGAAGTTGTTCATTTGGTCTTCGGTGATGCGACCTTCCATGAACGCACGGGCGTAGACGCCTGGCGAGGTGTGGCCC
>NZ_JBIWEL010000040.1:268-36947 GCF_044762525.1 Pseudomonas sp. NPDC096950
GCGAAGCTGGAGATGTGACCGCCCAGGTCCGAATCTTTCAGGTTCGTACGCATCACCATGGCCATCGCGTTCCAGCGAACCAACGAGCGAATGCGGCGTTCCATGAACAGGTCGCCAGGCATGCGTGCTTCGTGGGTTACTGGAATGGTGTTGCGGTATGGCGTGGTGATGGCGTAAGGCAATTGCGAACCGCTGCGGGTCGCCAATTCGCCCATACGGGTCATCAGATAGTGAGCGCGGTCTTCGCCTTCTTTGTCGAGAACCGATTCCAGGGCGTCCAGCCATTCCTGGGTTTCGACGGGATCGAGGTCTTGCATGGCTTGCTCCAGGGCGGAAAGGCTTCCAGAATCGGTTGCCTGAGTTTGCGACTGGCCTTGTGGGCAGACGATATAAATTCTTGGATTGCCGAGAGGTTGTTCCGGCGGCGTGTAGTTTTACTACAAATCAACGGGCATTTCAGCCTTTCGAATGTATAGACGAGTAGTAAAACTACAGATGAATGGCTTGTGGCCTCCGGCTGCGTTGTGAGAATAATCGTTAAGGTTGGTCTTTTGCCAACCGAAAAAGGTGAAAGCTTGATGTTGGCTGCCAAAATAAAAGAAATTTCAGCTATTTCTAACCTTTGTTCGACAGTCGGTCACGTAGCGTGTTTTCAAAATTCACTACATGCAGCCCTTCACACGCCGATCAAGGATAGACCATGACCCTGCCTTCGCTTGCCGAACTGCCCGCCATTCTCCAGCCGTTGGTCACCCGTGCGGAGCAGTCGTTCCGCACTGCCGTCGGCTTATTAGAAGACGACCATGGCCTGTCTGCCTGGACGCCGGATCGCTGGGCGCAATTTGCCCGGGTCAGCGCCGCCAGCGACTTCGTGATTGAACAGAGCGTTCGTGACCCTTTGATGTTGCTGGGGCTGGTGCAGTCCGGCGAACTCGATCGCGGCTTTGCCCCCGGCGAGCTGTGCGCGCAGATCGCCGCAGCGGTAAACGCCGCTGAAAGCGAAGACGAACTCGGCCGTGCCCTGCGCCGACAGCGCACCCGCCAGCAAGTACGGATCATCTGGCGCGACCTGACCCGCCAGGCGGACTTGGTCCAGACCTGCCGCGACCTCTCGGACATGGCCGATGCCAGCATCGATCAGGCCTATCAGTGGTTGTACTCGCGGCATTGCCAGCAATTCGGCGTGCCCACCGGCCGGCGCAGCGGCGAGCCGCAGCAAATGGTCATCCTCGGCATGGGCAAGCTCGGCGCGGTGGAGCTGAACCTGTCGTCGGACATCGACCTGATCTTCGCCTACCCCGAAGGCGGCGAAACCGTGGGCGTGAAGCGCTCTCTGGATAACCAGGAATTTTTCATTCGTCTCGGCCAGCGCCTGATCAAGGCCCTCGACCCGATGACCGTCGACGGTTTTGTATTTCGCGTCGACATGCGCCTGCGCCCTTACGGTTCGGCCGGTGCGTTGGTGTTGAGCTTCAACGCGCTGGAACAGTATTACCAGGACCAGGGCCGCGACTGGGAACGCTACGCGATGATCAAGTCGCGGGTGGTGGCCGGCGATCAAGTGGCTGGCGCGCAGTTGCAGGAAATGCTGCGGCCGTTCGTTTACCGCCGTTACCTGGACTTCTCCGCCATCGAAGCGCTGCGCACCATGAAGCAGTTGATTCAGCAGGAAGTCCGGCGCAAAGGCATGGCCGACAACATCAAGCTCGGCTCCGGCGGCATTCGTGAAGTCGAGTTCATCGCCCAGGCGTTCCAGTTGATCCACGGCGGTCGCGACCTGAGCCTGCAACAACGTCCGCTATTAAAAGTACTGAGCACGCTGGAAGGGCAGGGTTATTTGCCGGCGCCGGTGATCAGCGAGTTGCGCGACGGCTACGAATTCCTGCGTTACACCGAACACGCGATCCAGGCGATCGCCGACCGCCAGACCCAAATGCTGCCGGATGGCGCACAGGATCAGGCGCGGATTGCGTTCATGCTTGGCTTTGCCGATTGGGACGCGTTCCATGAGCGGCTGATGTATTGGCGCGGCCGGGTGGCGTGGCACTTTGCGCAGGTGATTGCCGATCCTGACGAAGAGGAAGGCACTGAAGCCGAAGTGGTGGTCGGTGGCGAATGGTTGCCGCTGTGGGAAGAGTCCCAGGATGAAGAGGCCGCTTGCCGGCAGTTGGAGCAGGGTGGTTTTGCCGATGCTTCCAAGGCCCTGAAAACCTTGGCCAGCCTGCGTGGCAGTCCGCAACTGCGCGCCATGCAACGCCTGGGGCGCGAACGCCTCGATGCCTTTATCCCACGCTTGCTGGCCCAAGCCGTAGAGCACGCCAATCCCGACCTGGTGTTGGAGCGGGTGCTGCCGCTGGTTGAAGCGGTGGCCCGGCGTTCGGCTTATTTAGTGTTGCTGACGGAAAACCCAGGCGCCCTGCGCCGCTTGCTGACCTTGTGCGCGGCGAGTCCATGGATTGCCGAGCAGATCACCCGCTTCCCGTTGCTGCTCGATGAGTTGCTCAACGAAGGCCGACTGTTCAAGCCGCCGCTGGCGCCGGAACTGGCCGCCGAGTTGCGCGAGCGCCTGACGCGGATTCCCGAAGATGACCTCGAACAGCAGATGGAAGCCCTGCGGCATTTCAAACTGGCGCACCGCTTGCGGGTGGCGGCGTCGGAAATCTCCGGCAGCTTGCCGTTGATGAAAGTCAGCGATTACCTGACCTGGCTCGCCGAAGCGATCCTCGAACAAGTGCTGGCCCTGGCCTGGCGCCAGACCGTGGCCAAATACGGCACGCCGCTGCGCACCGATGGCACCTTGTGCGATCCCGGCTTCGTGATTGTCGGTTATGGGAAGGTCGGCGGCCTGGAGTTGGGGCATGGTTCGGACCTGGACCTGGTGTTTGTCCACGACGGCGATCCGCAGGCGGAAACCGACGGGGCGAAACCCATCGACGGCGCGCAGTTCTTCACCCGGTTGGGGCAGCGGATCATTCACTTGCTCACGGCGCAGACCAACTCCGGCCAGTTGTATGAAGTGGACATGCGTCTGCGGCCGTCCGGTGCATCCGGGTTGCTGGTGAGTTCCCTCGGTGCGTTTGCCCGCTATCAGGAAAATGAAGCCTGGACCTGGGAGCATCAGGCACTGGTGCGGGCGCGGGTGCTGGTGGGCAGTCAGGATGTCGGCCAGGCGTTCGAGAAGGTACGCGCGGCGATTTTGGGCAAGGCCCGGGATTTGCCGACCTTGCGTCAGGAGGTCAGCGAGATGCGCGCCAAGATGCGCGATAACCTCGGCAGCAAGAGCACCGCCGCCGGCACCGGAGCAAATGCCTTCGAGGCCACGGCGCCGTTCGATCTCAAGCAGGACGCCGGAGGTATCGTCGATATTGAATTTATGGTGCAATACGCGGCCCTGGCGTGGTCCGAACAGCACCCGTCATTGCTGCGCTGGACCGACAACATCCGCATTCTGGAAGAGTTGGAAAAGGCCGGGCTGATGCCCGTCGAGGATGCCAGTCTGTTGCGCGAGGCCTATAAAGCCTACCGCTCCGCCGCTCACCGACAGGCCTTGCAGAAGGATCCCGGGGTGATACCGGGCGACCAGTTCGCAGACGAGCGGCGCCAGGTGTTGCGAATCTGGAAAGAGATGGGGTTAAGCTGAAGCTGTACAGATGCAGCACCAAATACCCCCTGTGGGAGCGAGCCTGCTCGCGAAAGCGGAGTATCAGTCACCACTGATGCTGGATGTGCCAGCGCCTTCGCGAGCAGGCTCGCTCCCACAGTAGATCTGCAGTGTTTGGGAGATTTAGGTACCAGCATCCCAGGTAGATCCACAGTGTTTGGTAGATTGGATTAGCTAAGCTACACCGCACTGGATGTGCACCAATACCCAATGTGGGAGCGGGCTTGCTCGCGATAGTGGAGTGACAGTCGACAGCAATGTTGAAGGTGATGACCCATCGCAAGCCACCTCGCTTCCGCAGTGATTCTCGAGGCGGGGAGGCGTATGCCTCCCCGGTTCGTTTTTGGAAACCACATGAAAATTCTGATCGTTGGGCCCAGTTGGGTCGGTGACATGGTGATGGCGCAGACACTGTTTCAGTGTCTCAAGCAACGCCACCCGCAATGCGAAATCGACGTCCTGGCCCCTGAGTGGAGCCGGCCGATCCTGGAACGCATGCCCGAAGTGCGCCAGGCCTTGAGCTTCCCGCTCGGCCACGGCGCCCTTGAGTTGGCGACCCGCCGGCGCATCGGCAAATCCCTGGCCGGCCAGTACGACCAGGCGATCCTGCTGCCCAATTCCCTGAAGTCGGCGCTGGTGCCGTTCTTCGCCGGCATCCCGAAACGCACCGGCTGGCGTGGCGAATTCCGCTACGGCCTGCTCAATGACGTGCGCACGCTGGATAAAGAACGTTACCCGCTGATGATCGAACGCTTCATGGCCCTGGCCTATGAGTCGGGCGCTGATCTGCCGAAACCTTATCCACGCCCGAGCCTGCAAATCGATCCGGTCACCCGCGAAGCGGCGCTGACCAAGTTCGGCCTGGCCCTGGATCGTCCGGTGTTGGTCCTGTGCCCCGGTGCCGAGTTTGGCGAGTCCAAGCGCTGGCCGTCCGAGCACTACGCCAAAGTCGCCGAAGCGAAGATCCGTGAAGGCTGGCAGGTCTGGTTGTTCGGTTCGAAAAACGATCACGCGGTCGGCGAAGACATTCGCGCGCGGCTGATTCCCGGTTTGCGTGAAGAGTCGGTGAACCTCAGCGGCGGCACGTCCCTGGCCGAAGCGATCGACCTGATGTCCTGCGCCGACGCGGTGGTGTCCAACGACTCCGGCCTGATGCACGTTGCCGCGGCGCTGAACCGTCCGCTGGTCGCCGTCTACGGCTCGACCTCGCCGGGTTTCACCCCGCCGCTGGCCGAGCACGTCGAGATCGTGCGCCTGGGCCTCGATTGCAGCCCTTGTTTCGATCGCACTTGCCGCTTCGGCCATTACAACTGCCTGCGCCAGTTGGCGCCGCAACCGGTCAACGAAGCCTTGCAGCGGTTGCAGGGCACTGTGGTCGAGGTCAATTAGTTTGCGGGTACTGTTGATCAAGACTTCTTCGCTGGGCGACGTGATTCATGCGTTGCCAGCGTTGACCGACGCGGCGCGGGCGATCCCCGGCATCACGTTCGACTGGGTGGTGGAAGAAGGCTTTGCCGAGATTCCGACCTGGCACCCGGCCGTGGGCAAAGTGATCCCGGTGGCGATCCGTCGCTGGCGCAAGAACATCTGGCAAACCATCAAGAGTGGCGAGTGGAAGCGCTTCAAACAAAGCGTTCGCGCCACCAAATATGACCTGGTGATCGACGCCCAGGGCCTGCTGAAAAGCGCCTGGCTGACTCGCTACGTCAAGGCCCCGGTGGCCGGGCTGGACAAGGATTCGGCCCGCGAACCGATGGCCGCACGTTTCTACTCCCGACGCCTCGCGGTCGGTCGCGGCCAGCACGCGGTCGAGCGGGTGCGCCAGTTGTTCGCGTTGGCGTTGGGCTACGACTTGCCCAAAGGCCTGGGCGATTACGGCTTGAACGTCGAGCGTCTGGTCGAGCTGCCGCGCAAGAATCCATACGTGCTGTTCCTGCACGGCACCACCTGGGACACCAAGCACTGGCCCGAAGCCTACTGGCGTGAACTGGCCGAGCGCGTTGGTCACCTCGGTGTCGCTGTGAAACTGCCGTGGGGCAACCCGATCGAGAAGGCTCGCGCCGAACGCATCGCCGCGGGTTTCCGCCACGTCGAAGTGCTGCCGAAACTGAATCTGGCCGGCGTCGGCAAAGTCTTGGCCGGCGCCCAGGCTTGCGTTGCGGTGGATACCGGTCTCGGTCATCTGGCCGCCGCGCTGGATGTGCCGACCCTGTCGCTGTTCGGCCCGACCAATCCGGGCCTGACCGGCGCCTACGGCAAGGCGCAGATTCACATCGCCAGCGACTTCCCCTGCGCGCCGTGCCTGCAAAAGAAATGCACCTATCAACCGACGGCCGAAGACGCCCGTCAGTTTGACCTGAAACGCGAGTGGCCCCTGTGCTTCACGCGTCTGAATCCCCAGCGTGTCGCCAGCCGACTGAGCACGTTGTTACTGGCTGAGGAGCTGCGCTGATGCAATTGGCTTTTGTCCTTTATAAATACTTTCCATTTGGCGGTTTGCAGCGAGATTTCATGCGCATCGCCCTGGAGTGTCAGCAGCGCGGTCACAAGATCCGCGTCTACACGCTGATCTGGGAAGGCGATGTGCCGCCGGGTTTCGAAGTGCTGGTGGCGCCGGTCAAAGCGTTCTTCAATCATCGGCGTAACGAAAAACTCAGCGAATGGATGGAGGCCGACCTGGCCAAGCGTCCGGTGGATCGCCTGATCGGTTTCAACAAGATGCCGGGCCTGGACGTCTACTACGCCGCCGACGGCTGCTTCGAAGACAAGGCGCAGAATTTGCGCAACTCGCTGTACCGCCGTTGGGGCCGCTACCGGCACTTCGCCGAGTACGAGCGCGCGGTGTTCGCCAAGGACGCCAAGACTGAAGTGTTGATGATTTCCGAAGTCCAGCAGCCGCTGTTCATCAAGCATTACGACACGCCGCTGGAACGCTTCCATTTGCTGCCGCCGGGTATCTCCCAGGACCGTCGCGCACCGGCGAATGCGGCCGAGATTCGCGCCGAGTTCCGTCGTGAATTCAACCTCAAGGATGACGATTTGCTGCTGGTGCAGATTGGCTCCGGGTTCAAGACCAAGGGTGTGGATCGCAGCCTCAAGGCGCTGGCCGCGCTGCCGTCGGACCTGAAAAAACGCACCCGGCTGTTTGTAATTGGCCAGGATGACCCCAAATTGTTCCAGATGCAGAGCGCCACACTGGGGCTCGGCGACAACGTGACGTTCCTCAAGGGTCGCAGCGATATCCCGCGTTTCCTGCTGGGCGCCGACCTGTTGATTCACCCGGCGTACAACGAAAACACCGGCACGGTGCTGCTTGAAGCGCTGGTGGCCGGGTTGCCGGTGCTGGTGAGCGCGGTGTGTGGTTACGCCCATTACATCGCCGAGGCCGACGCAGGCCTGGTGTTGGACGAACCCTTCGATCAGGCGCAGCTCACGCAGTATCTGACCGGCATGTTGAACGATCCTCAAGCACGGGCGGCCTGGAGCCGCAACGGTCTGGCCTTCGCCGAGACGGCCGACCTCTACAGCATGCCGCAGCACGCGGCCGATGTGATTCTGGCGGAGCACGCTTAATGAAGTTGATGCTGGCTGAACCGTTCAAGAGCCTTTGGGCCGGACGCGACCCGTTCGCCGAAGTCGAGGGCTTGCAGGGCGAGGTGTACCGCGAGCTCGAAGCGCGCCGGACTTTGCGCACCGAAGTGGACGGCAACGGGTTTTTCGTGAAGATTCACCGTGGCGTCGGCTGGGGCGAGATCTTCAAGAACCTGCTCACCGCCAAGCTGCCGGTACTCGGCGCGGGCCAGGAGTGGAAGGCCATTCAGCGCCTGCAAGACGTCGGCGTGCCGACCATGACCGCCGTGGCTTACGGCGAGAAGGGCAGCAACCCGGCGGACCAGCACTCGTTCATCGTCACCGAAGAACTGGCGCCGACCGTCAGCCTGGAAGATTTCAGCATCGATTGGGTCAAGAGCCCGCCTGAGCCGACACTCAAACGGGCGCTGATTGCCGAAGTCGCGCGCATGACCGGCATGATGCACCGCGCCGGGGTCAACCACCGCGACTGCTACATCTGCCACTTTCTGCTGCACACCGATAAACCGGTGACGGCGGACGACTTCAAGCTCTCGGTGATCGACCTGCACCGCGCCCAGACCCGCCCGGCGATTACCCAGCGCTGGCGCAATAAAGATCTGGCGGCGCTGTACTTTTCGGCCCTCGACATCGGCCTGACCCAGCGCGACAAACTGCGCTTCCTCAAGGGCTACTTCCAGCAGCCGTTGCGCCAGATCCTGGCCGAGGAAGCGGCGCTGTTGAGCTGGCTCGAAGGCAAGGCCAACAAGCTCTACGACCGTAAACAGCGATACGGGGATGCGCTCTGATGCCGGGTTGGAAACTCGAACCTGCCTACAGTGATCTCGCCGAAGATTTCGGCAGTCTGGAAGCAGTGTTTGCCCTGAAGGGCGAGCGCCTGACCCGTGATCCGTTGTCCGAGGTGATCCGCGTCAATCGCAACGGCGTCAACTATTACGTCAAGCGTTACGTCGGTGCCGGCAAAGGCCTGCGCCGCTATTTAGGCAAGCCACGGGTGAAAGCCGAGTGGCAAAACCTCAAGCGCTTCGCCAAGTGGGGCATTCCGACCGCCGAAGTGGTGGCCTGGGGCTTGGAGCGTCGCGGTGCAGCGTACGACCGTGGGGCGATGATCACCCGCGAGTTGCCGAACACCGAAGACTTGTCAGCCCTGGCCGACCGGCATGACCCGAAACTGGCGGACCGCGCCTGGGTCGACAACATCAGTCGGCAACTGGCGGGTTACACCCGGACCATGCACGACAATCGCTTCACCCATAACGATTTGAAGTGGCGCAACCTGCTGATCGACGATAACGCCCGGCTGTTCCTGATCGATTGCCCCAACGGCGATTTCTGGCGCGGCTTCTGGCTCAAGTACCGGATCACCAAGGACCTGGCCTGTCTCGACAAGGTGGCCAAGTATCACTTGTCGGCCACCCAGCGCCTGCGCTTCTACTTGCAATACCGTGGGCGTGAGCGCCTGAATGCCGCCGACAAGAAGCGTATTCGGCACGTGGTGAGATTTTTCGAGGGACGCGAATGACTGATTTTCTGGCCGCTGAGGACCGTGCGCTGCTTGAGCGTCACGGCCTCGGCACCTTCGACGCCCTGTGGGCCAAGCAGCTCGACGCGGTGGATGAACCCAACACCGCGCGCGGCGGCTGGAGCAGTGTGTTTCGGCTGGACCTGGAAGGTCAGGGGTTTTACCTCAAGCGCCAGAGCAACTACCTGACGCGCACCTTTCATGCGCCGTTCGGCGAGCCAAGTTTCGCCCGTGAGTTTCGCAACATCACCCGCTATCAAAAGATGGGCATCCCGGCGCTGCAAGCGGCGTTCTTCGGTGAGCGCAAAGTCAACGGCGAAGTCCGGGCGATTCTGCTGACCCGTGCGCTGGATGGCTGGGATGACCTGGATTCGCTGTTGCAGCGTTGGTCGGACCTGAGCGAAGCGCAGCACTCGGCGATCCTGCACGCCTGCGGTCAACTGGCGCGACGCCTGCACGGCGTGCGTCAGGTCCATGGTTGTTTCTACCCCAAACACATTTTCCTGCGGGCCACCGGCGACGGTTACCAGGCGCAATTGATCGACCTGGAAAAAACCCGGCCGTTGCTGTTCGGCCAGCGTGACCGGATCAAGGATCTGGAGCCGCTGCTGCGCCGGGCACCGGAGTGGGACGAGGGCCAGTTGCGCGAGTTGTTGGCAAGTTATGTGGACCAGCCCAAAGACAGTTCGCTGGTGGACAACTGGGTTTCGCGACTGACCGCGCGGCGCAGTCACAAGGAGACGCGTTGATGCGGTTGTCCGAACTGAAAAACGCCGGCCGCAGTCCGAGCCTGCCGTTGAGCATTCCACTGGCGGATGCCGCCGGGCCTGCCGACTTGCAGCTGTTAACGCTGTTGCGCGTTTTGCCGGGGCAGCGTTACGTCGGTGCCGGTGTCTGGCGCGGACGGCCGGTGTTGGCCAAGTTGCTGGTGGGCAGCAAAGCGGCACGCCACTTTCAACGCGAACGCGATGGTGTGCGTTTGCTCGCCGATCAGGGCCTGACCACGCCGCAACTGTTGGCGGATGGCTTGAAGGACGGCGAGGGCGGTTGGTTGCTGTTCGATTTCATCGAAGGTGCCGAGAGTCTTGGCGACACCTGGAAACAGGTCGAGCACCTGCCGGTATTGGCGGACATGCAAGGCGCGGTACTGGCCGAGGCGTTGGGCGCCATCGGCCAAATGCATCGCAAAGGTCTGTGGCAGGAAGATTTGCATCTCGACAATCTCCTGCGCCAGCGCGGTCGGTTGTACTTGATCGATGGCGGCGGCGTCTGCGCCGAAACTCCAGGCCAACCGTTGTCGCGCCAGAAAGTCCTGGAAAACCTCGGGGTGTTTTTCGCCCAGTTACCCAAGTCGCTGGAACCGTTCACCGAAGAATTGCTGGTGTATTACCTGTTGAGCAACGGCGAACATGCCTTGCCGATGGAAGCCTTGCAGAAGCAAATCGACAAGGTGCGCCGCTGGCGCTTGAAGGACTTCCTGATCAAGTGCGGCCGCGAATGCACGCTGTTCAGCGTCCAGCGCGGAGCGTTTGGCTTGCGGGCGATTCGTCGCGAAGAGGAGGCGGCGATGTTGCCGGTGCTGGAACAGGCCGATGCCTTGCTCGATCAGGGTCACCTGTACAAGACCGGCGGCGCGGCGAGCGTTGGCAAGGTCGACGTGGCCGGGCGAACCCTGGTGATCAAGCGCTACAACATCAAGGGATTTGCCCATTGGCTCAAGCGCTTCTGGCGTCCGAGCCGGGCCTGGCATTCCTGGCGCGAAGGCAATCGCCTAGCATTTTTGGGTATAGCGACGCCGAAGCCGCTGGCCGTGCTGGAGAAGCGTTTTCTCTGGCTGCGCAGTCGGGCATATCTGGTGACCGAGTACCTGGCGGGGCCGGACATCATCGAGCGGTTTGCGCCGTACGTTGAGAGTGGCGAAGCGCCGGAAGCCGAGTTGCTGGCGCTGGATCACCTGTTCGCCGAATTGATTCGCGAGCGGATCAGCCATGGGGACTTCAAAGGCCATAACCTGTTCTGGCAGCAGGATCGCTGGGCGCTGATTGATCTGGATTCCATGTGTCAGCACGGCTCTGTGGGCAGCTTTGCCCCGGCCTATGCGCGGGATCGAGCTCGGTTTATGCGCAACTGGCCGGAGAGCAGTGCGTTGTATCAGGTGATCGATCAGCGTTTGCCTAAAGACATCTCCAGCGCGGCCTGAATCGCCTTCGCGAGCAAGCCCGCTCCCACATTTGGAATGCATTCCCCTGTGGGAGCGGGCTTGCTCGCGAAGAGGCCCGCACATCAAACACAAAATCCCCCGGTCGGTCATCGGCGGACAGGTTCTTAAGAACCTTCCTACACAATCCACAGACCCCATGAACTGTGCTCTGAATAACCCCGATGCTAGTTTGCCTGACGATTCCGAAAGGCAAATTCAGATGAAAAAAATGGCCATGCTGCTGGGCGCTTGTTCACTGACCTTATCCGGCTGCGGCACCGCCGTCACCGTCCTGCAAGACGACGCCGACGCCGCCCGCGGCCTGCGCAAACAAAAGACCTACTGCCAGTCCATCCCCCGGGTCTACAGCGGCCTGGCCTACGACTTCTGCGTACTGAACGCACCCCCCGACCCCACCGGATTCCTGGTGCCGCTGGTATTGCTGGATTTGAGCCTGTCGGGCGTGCTGGATACTGTTTTCCTGCCCTATACGATTTATCGGCAAGGCGTGGACGGCAATATCAATATTTATTGGCGGGCAGGGCGTGGGTAACTCTTTTGTCTCAACAGTTTTTTCTTTTTGAAAACGAAAACGAAAACGAAAACGAAAACGAAAGCGAAGCCGAGGCTAATGTTGAGGCGCAAAAGCTATTGCTTTCGACCGGGAAATATAGCGACTTCATTATTTATGTCGACGAGAGCGGCGACCATGGAATGCAAACACTAGATCCAAACTATCCAATGTTTGTGCTCGCATTTTGTGTTTTTCATAAGAGGTATTATTGCGAAAAGGTCATTCCTTCCCTTCAGAAGTTTAAATTCAATCACATGGGGCACGACCTGATCGGTCTACATGAGCTGGAGATTCGAAAGGAAAAGGGCGCATTCTCTGGTCTCTTCCAGTCCAGGCAGCACAAACATGCATTTCTCGATGAGCTCACGGGCATCATTGAAGCAAGCAATTTTGTCCTGATCAGTTGCGTGATCGACAAGGCCGCCCTCCGCGAAAAAGAGGGCCCTGTTCACAATCCTTATCACGTCGCGCTCGGCTTTTGCCTGGAAACGCTTTATGAGTTTTTACAGGAAAAGAACCAGCAGAGAGCTTTGACTCATGTGATTTTCGAGCGGCGGGGGAAGAAAGAGGATAACGAGCTTGAGTTGGAGTTTCGCCGCATGTGCGATGGCGCGAACCGATTGGGCTTTCAGTTGCCGTTCGAAATCGTTTTTGCGACTAAACAAGTGAATTCTACGGGGTTACAGCTAGCGGATCTTGTTGCAAGACCCATTGGTATAAGTGTTTTGCGGCCCGTACAGGAAAATCGTGCCTTTGACGTGCTCAAGCGTAAGTTCTATTGCAGTGGCGGTCGTAACAATGTGGGAGAGGGTTTCGAAAATTGGGGTTTAAAAATTTTCCCTCTCTCAGAAAGCGAAAAGCCCCGATGAAACTCACCGAGGCTACAACGCCGACCGGGATCTCCCAGTCCATTTGCGCAGGAGTCTAAGTCGAGGTCGTTTGTCTGTCAACGAGCGACCCCGCGACTTCCCGCTAGAGGCTTGCCGTCGCTTTTAAGCTATAATCCCGCCCTTTAGCTGTCTCTCGCCCCTTGCGAGGGCACATTAATTTTTGAGGCGCTTGTCGCCTGAATGCAGACTAAAGAGGCTAGACCCCTGTGGCATTGACGATTCTTGGCCTGTCCGGCGCCCTTAGCCATGATCCTTCCGCAGCCTTGTACATCGACGGCAAGCTGGTCGCGGCGGCTGAGGAAGAGCGCTTCGTACGCGATAAACATGCAAAGAACCGCATGCCCTACGAATCGGCGAAGTTCTGCCTCGAACAGGCAGGCATCAAGCCGTCCGACGTTGACGTGGTGGCGATCCCGTTCGCCCCGATCAGCCTGTTCGGCAAGGCGCGCTGGCATTACGCCAAGCGTTACTGGTACGCCCCGGACCGCGCCCTCGATGCGATCCTGATGGGTAACCGTCGCTACAAGCGCTATCGCAACAAGATCGTGTTCTGTCTTGAGCAACTGGGTTTCGACCCGAAGAAAATCAAGATCGAACCGGTCGAGCATCACCTGGCCCACGCCTCCAGCGCTTACCACTGCTCCGGTTTCAAAGAGAAAACCGCGATCCTCGGGATCGATGGCAAGGGTGAGTACGCCACGACCTTCTTCGGCTACGGCGAAAACGGCAAGATCCACAAGATCAAGGAATTCTTCGATCCGGACTCCCTCGGCGGCCTGTACGGCGCGATCACCGAGTTCCTCGGTTTCGAGATGCTGGACGGCGAGTTCAAGGTCATGGGCATGGCGCCGTACGGCGATGCGACCAAGTACGATTTCTCGCGCCTGGCCTCGTTTGAAAACGGCGAGCTGGTGATCAACACCGACTACGCCAACGTCATCGGCCTGCGTCGCTACAAAGAGAAGGGCAAAGGTTTCTACTTCTCGCCGAAGCTGATCGAGTGGCTGGGGCCGAAGCGCGAAGGCGATATCGCCGACGAGCCGTACATCCACTACGCCGCCAGCATGCAAGCGCTGTTCGAAAAGATCTCGCTGCAGATGATCGACCACTACCTGGGCGACGTGCTCAAGGAAACCGGCAAGCTGGCCTTCGCCGGTGGCTGTGCGTTGAACGTCAAGCTGAACCAGAAAATCATTGCTCGCGATGACGTCAAGGAACTGTTCGTCCAGCCTGCATCCGGCGATGCCGGCACCGCAGTGGGCGCAGCAGCCTACGTGTCCCACGCCCGTGGCGTACCGGTCGAGAAGATGGAACACGTCTACCTCGGCCCGTCCTACAGCAACGAAGACGTGATCGCCGCGTGCGCCCGTCACCCGAGCAAGCCGACCTGGCGCAAGCTCGACAACATGCCGGAAAACATCGCCAAGATCATGGTCGATGGCAATCCGGTGGCCTGGTTCCAGGGCCGTATGGAGTTCGGTCCGCGTGCCTTGGGCGGTCGTTCGATCATCGGTTGCCCAAGTGCGACCGGCGTGGCTGACCGTATCAACCATCAGATCAAGTTCCGCGAGCGCTGGAGGCCTTTCTGCCCGTCGATGCTCGACACCGTGGCCCCGCAGATGATCAAGGTCGATCACCCGGCGCCGTTCATGACCTTCACCTTTGAAGTGGCGGAAGAGTGGAAGACCCGCGTGCCGGAAGTCGTCCATGAAGACGGCACGTCCCGGGCCCAGGTGCTCAAGCGCGAATACAACCCGCGCTACTACGACATGATGAAAGCGCTGGAAGTACTGACCGGAAACGGCGTGTCGCTGAACACCTCGCTCAACCGTCGTGGTGAGCCGATGATCTGCTCGCCGACCGACGCCCTGAACATGTTCTTCGGCTCCGACCTGCAATACCTGATCATGGAAGACATTCTGGTGGTCAAAGAAGGCGCGGACGCTTATGACACGCTCGGCTGAGCGCCATGTGCTGCAGTTCTGCCACGGCTATGACGGGCCGTTCCTTGACTGCGCCCGGCAGTACGCCAGCCTGTTCGCGGGGACGGGTTATCGGGTGACCACGGTCTTTCTGACCGGGGCCGCCGATGCCGAAGTCGCCGCGGGCTGCGCTTCCGACGAAGTGCTGTTCATGGAATACAGCTCCAAGGCCATTCGTGGCCTGAAGCTGGGCGCCATCAGCGATCTGCGCAAGATCGCCGCTTCGCGCAACTTCAGCTTCTGCATCGCGCACCGTTTCAAGCCGATCTACATCGCGTTGCTTGGCACCTCGTTGCCGGTGATTGGCGTGCACCACGCGTTTGGCGATTACAAACGTGGCACGCGCAAACTGTTCGCGCATATCTTCCGCAAGCGTTTGAGCCTGCTCGGCGTATCCGACGCGGTACGCGACGACATGCGCCAGTGCCTGCCGAAATGGCCGGCGGCGCGGATTCAGACGCTCTACAACCGTATCGATGTGCAAGGCTTGCAGGTCACTCAAGTGTCGGCTCGCGAGGCCCGGGAAACCCTCGGTCTGGCGGCGGATGCCTGGGTGGTCGGCAACGTTGGGCGCCTGCATCCGGACAAGGATCAGACCACGCTGCTGCACGGTTTTGCCGCGGCATTGCCGAGGTTGCCGGGCAACAGCCAACTGGTGATTCTCGGCTCCGGTCGCCTGGAGCAGAGCCTCAAGGATCTGGCCCGTGAACTCGGGATAGGCGACCGCGTGCTGTTCCTGGGGCAGGTGCCTGATGCCCGGCGCTACTTCCGTGCTTTTGACGTGTTTGCCCTGAGCTCCGATAACGAACCGTTCGGCATGGTGCTGCTTGAAGCCATGGCCGCCGGCGTGCCGTTGCTGGCGACGGCGTGCGGCGGGGCGAAGGAAGTGGTCGAAGGCGTGGGCATTCTGTTCCCGCTGGGCGATGCCGAACACCTGGCGCAAGGGCTGCAGCATTTGGCCGCGATGGACGAGCAGCAACGTCGCCAGTGCGCGGAGATGATGCTCGACCGCCTGCGTGAGCGCTTCAGCGACCGCGCAGTGCGCGACGCTTTCTGGCATTTGCCACACGTTACCGAACTGGCACAGAGGGGCTGATGCTCAACCGATTTCAAGGCTGGCGCGAACGTGGCTGGGCGTCTGTCGACGCCTCGACTTACGCCGATGCCTGGCAGCGTTTTGGCGGCAGCGTTGCGACTCATCCGATGGTCGTCGAGCGGCTGGCAGCGCTGGCAGAAATCCCGGTGCGCTACCTGGCCTGGGAGCAAAACGGCGAAGTCAAAGCCGCGATCCCGACCTGGGGACGCGACCTTGCCTTGTCCAAGGACGTGCTCAAGCGCAGCGGCAAGAAAGGCCTGTTCGACCTCGGCAATGCCGAACTGATCCTGCCGGCCGCCGCCGATGCCCAGGCCCCCTTGCGGCATCGTGGACGTTATCTGTCGGCGCTGAATGAAGGTCGCTTCACGGGCATCAAGTTGCAGACCGAGCAACTGGCCATGGCCCGAACCCCCGAAGAATTGTCGAAGAAGTTTCGCTACAACCAGCGCCGCGAACTGCGTTTGCTGGAAGAGGCGGGCGGGGTGGTGCGGCCGGTCAGCGAGTTTTCCAGCAGTGAGCTGGCGGCGATCTACTGCGACCTGTTTCAGCGCCGCTGGGGCTTCCCGGCCACCGGTGCGGCGCGCATGGGCGAAGTGATCGAGTTGCTGCGCGAGCTGCTGATCGGCTCGGTGATTTTCCTCAACGATGCGCCGATCGCAATTCAGTTGGTGTACCGCGTCGAGGCGCCGCAGTGGATCAGCGTCGAGTACATCAATGGCGGCGTCGACCCTGAAACCCGCGAATTCAGCCCTGGCAGCGTGCTGAGTTTCCTCAACACCCAAAGTGCCTGGGAGCACGCTCGAGCCCTGGATAAACCCTTGCGGTTTTCCTTCGGTCGGGCTGACCGTGAATACAAGGACCGCTGGTGCAATCCTGTGCCGGTCTTCACCGTATGAGCCAACCCATGAGTCGCAAACAGCAACTGCTCAAGCGTCACCGTCGCACCAAGCGAATCGGCCTGCTGGTCGCGCTGGTGCTGTTGATTGTCCTTGGCCTGCTGGTGGCCTGGTGGTTGCCGCTGGTGCTCGCGCTGCTGGGCTGGATCGCCCATGAGGCGTGGTTTGCCGACCATTTGTTCTATTCGCCCGGCGACGATTACCAGTACAGCTTTCCGCCCTACACCCAACGGCCAAAGGTTCACCTGGTGGGCGAACATCTGCGGTTGGACGAAGGCGTCATGCTGGTCGACGACGCCACACTGGTGCTGGCGCTGCGGGTTAAAAGTACCTGGCTGGGGCGCTTTTTCGACCCGGTGGTCGAGCTGGCGGGTGGCAACCACCCGGATCGGCAAACGTTCGAACGTGGCGTCAATGGCCTGCGTTATCTGAACCTCAGTGGCCAGGCTCACGTCTTGTCCCAAGGCCAATTGCGTTTGCGCGGGCGCTTCTGCAAGGTGTTCGGTGAGCCGGTGCTCTGGGCTTTCGAACAACCGGATTACCACCGCCAGCGAGTGATGGTCATCGCGCCCCACGCCGATGACGCCGAGCTCGCCGCCTACGGTTTATACAGCCAGGCCAGTGAAGCCTGGATCGTCACCCTCACCGCTGGCGAGATTGAAGCTGAACACTATCAGCAGATGGGTTTGAACAAGGTCGAAGCGGCGCGGCTCAAGGGGCGCCTGCGCGCCTGGGACAGCATCGCCGTGCCGCGCTGGGCCGGCGTGCCGCAAGAGCAGTGTGTGCAGCTGGGCTATTTCTGTATGCAGCTGGCGGCAATGAAAGCGGCACCGTCGCAGCCAATGGGCTCGCGTGAAGCCGAGTTGGGCGACACGCGCCTGTTTCGCCAGTTGAACCCGTTCACCTTGCCCGGTGACGCCGACGGTGCACCGACCTGGAACAACTTGCTGGCCGACCTGCGTGAAGTGTTGCTGCGAGCACGCCCGGACGTGATCGTGCTGCCGCACCCGACCCTCGATCCGCACCCCGATCATATCTGCGCCCAGGAAGCTGTCCTCGAGGCGCTCAGGGGCCTGGACTGGCAGCCGACCCTGCTCGGCTACGCCAATCACCTGCACGACAATGATCGCTGGCCGATGGGCAATGAGGGCGATGGCATCGCGCTGCCCCCGGCGTTCGATTCGACCCTGGCGATGCAGCCGTGCTGCCTGCCCATGTCGTTAGAGCAGCAGCGCGACAAAGCGATGGCGTTGGGCATGATGCATGACCTTCAACCACCGATGCCGTTCAAGCGCCGATTGCGCCGGTCGATACAACGATGGCTGGCCATCAGAGTGCCGCCCGTTTATGGAGAGAACGACTTTTTCCGCAAAGCCGTCAGACGCCACGAATTGTTCTGGCTTCTGAAGCAAATCGAAACATCTGCACAGCAGAAATGAAGCATTGCGCGGCTTAGCATGACGGCAAATTAACCAACCGCAGTGAATTTCCTGTGATGAACCCACGCCCGCGTATTCTTTTTCTGATTCCTTATTTCGGCCAGTGGCCGTTCTGGATGCCGTTCTTTCTGGAGAGTTGCAGGCGTAACCCTGACATCGACTGGTTGTTGTTCAGTGACTGTGGGATTCCCGAGAATCTGCCACACAACGTCAGTGTCGAGAGCATCTCCTTTCGCGACTATTGCGGGTTGGTGTCCCGGCGCTTGAAGATAGATTTCACCCCCGATGCCGCTTACAAGCTGTGCGACATCAAGCCGGCCCTGGGGCATATCCACGTCGACCGTCTGCAAGGCTATGATTTCTGGGCATTCGGCGATATTGATCTGGTGTATGGTGACCTGCGAAGTTACTTCACCCCGGATCGGCTGGCCGGTTATGACCTGTTTTCCACCCATGAACGGCGGGTAGCGGGGCACCTTTGCCTGATGCGCAACACCGCGCGCAAGCGTGAATTGTTCATGCAGATCAAGGGTTGGCAACAGCGCTTTACCGATCAGGAACATCACGCGCTGGACGAGGGGGCATTCAGCCGCATCTTCCTCTGGCGCAAGAATTTTCCCGAGCCTTTGTTCACCCTGGTGGGCAAGCTCAATCCGTGGCGTCGCCGCAGCGAGTTCACCGAGGCGTTCAGCACGCCGGGTGGCTGCATCAAGTGGCATGACGGCACGCACGATTTTCCGCGTCACTGGTATTGGCGCGATGGCTGTTTGAGCAATGATCGCGATGGCGATCGCCGGTTTCCGTATTTCCATTTCGTTTGCTGGAAGCGCAACGAGTGGTCACGGTTGCCCCCACCCGATCCGGCCGAGGTCAGGCGCATCGCCGCCGAACCGGCCTGGGTCATCGATGCAACTGGTTTCCACGGGGAGAGTTATGAGTCAACGGTCAAAGGTTCTGCAACTGCAGCCTGACTACAACGTCAAAGCCCATGATTTTGCCGACCTGGCAGAGCAGATCGTCAAGGCGCTGCCAAGGGATCGCTACGAGGTGACCGCCGCGTTCCTGCGCGGCAAGCCAGGGCCTGGCGAGGCAGTGAGCCGTGCCGACCGTTCGGTGTATTTCGAGTTTTCCGACAAGTCCCTCAAGGGCATGCGCCTGCGCGCCATGTGGCAGTTGTACAAGTTCTGCCGCGCGGAAAAGTTTGACGTGGTGATCTGCAACCGTTTCAAGCCCGTGAACATGATGCTGACGCTCAACCGCTGGCTGAAAGTGCCGCTGTGCATCGGTATTTCCCACGGGTTTGGCGAATACGACCGTTTTTACCGGCGCCGCCAGACCCAGCGCCTGGTTGATCGTCACTGGCGCTTCGTCGGCGTCTCGCCGGCGGTCAAACAATACCTGCTGGACTGCGACTGCGGCTTTACCGACCAGAACACCGATGCCATCACCAATGCCATCGACATCGAACAGGCTGAAGGCTTGCAGCACAGCCGCGAGCGGGCTCGTGAGATGCTGGGCATCGATCCGTCGGTGCGCTTGATCGGCGCATTGGGCCGCCTGGTGCCGGTCAAGGGTCATACCTATCTGTTGCAGGCCTTTGCTGCGCTGAAGGACAAATACCCGGACACTCAACTGGCAATCATCGGCGCCGGCCGCGAAGAGTCGAAACTGGCGGCGGAGATAGAACGCCTTGGGCTGACCGGCCGTGCGCACCTGCTGGGCTTCAAGGAAATCGCCTTGCAGTACATTCGCGCCTTTGACGTCTGGACCATGCCGTCCCTGGCCGAAGGCCTGGGCCTGGCGCTGCTCGAAGGCATGAGCGGGCATCTGCCGGTGATCGCCTCGAACGTGCCGGCCATGCTGCCACTGATCGAGGGTGCCGGTGGTCTGGCGATTACGCCCAAGGATGTATCGAGCCTGGTCGCGGCGCTGGATAATTACCTCGCCCTGTCGGACGACGAACTCAAGGCCAAGGGCGAACAGGCGTTCCGTTATCTGCAGAAAGAACATGACATCGAGGTGTTCCGCCAGGAATACCTGAACCTGATCGACTCCGGCCTGGAACAGGCCCGCAAGGAACCAAAATGAACGACGCGCAACCCCTCGTCTCCGTCATCATTGCGTCGTACAACCACGGACCCTACATCGAGGAAAGTATCCTCAGCGTCATCAACCAGACCTACCCGAACATCGAATTGCTGGTGATTGATGATGGCTCCAGGGACGACAGCGTCGAGCGCATCAAGGCGTTGCAGACGCAGTACGGTTTCGATTTTCGGGTCCAGCAGAACCAGGGGCTGACCAACACGCTCAACGGCGCAATTGCACGCGCCAAGGGCAACCTGATCGCGCCGTTCGGTTCCGATGACATTATGTTGCCGGAGCGGATCGCCACCCAGGTGGCCTACATGGACGGTAAGCCCGAAGTAGGCATTTGCGCCGGCAATATCGAACTGATCGATGCCGACGGCAATCTGTACCCGGAAAAGCGCCAGCGCCGGGACGTGCCGTTCCGTCGCCTGGACTTCGATGACATGTTCCTGGAGCGCAAGCCTTACCCGCCGGCGCCAACCCTGATGATCCGCCGCGAGGCACTGGACAAGGTGGGTGGATTCGATCCGAACATCCGTCTGGAAGACTTGCTGATCGAGCTGAAGGTGACCCGGGCCGGTTATTTCATCGATGGCCTGAATGTGCTGATGGCGCGCTATCGCAAACACGCCACCAACTCTTACAAGAACCACCGCTTCATGGTCGACAACATCCTGCGTTCCTACGCGCTGTTCAGCGATCATCCGCTGTACGACGAGGTGCGCTACAAGTTCCTGAGCTCGATGTTCCTCAAGACTGCCAACCGCGACCGCGCGTTGGCGCGGGAGCTGTTGGCGCAGATCCCGTTCAAGGCCTGGAACAAGAAGACCTGGCGGGGCCTGGGGCGGTTGTACTTCTCACCGCTGGAAAAAGACTGAAACCTGCTGGCTGGATCGCTCGCGGCTAGCGGGCGATCTTTTCCGCCAGGCGCTTGTCGGCCTCTCGGCCCTGACGCAGCCACTGCAAGACTTTCTTGCCGGCGTTGATGCCAGGCTTCTCGATGAACAGGAAGGTCAGGCTGCTGACGATGATCAGCAGGCAAGCGCACAGCGCCATCATCGGCAGGAAGACCCAGGCTTCACGAGTGTCGATGGCCAGCACGTGCGGCAGGCGCTGCATCATTACCCACAGCAGGAAACCGTGCAGCAGGTACGTGCTGTAGCTGATTTCTCCAAGCCAGCGGATGCTGCGCGGCTTCAGGGCGCCAAACAGCGTATGCCCGGACGCTACGATCACGAAAAACACTGACATCAGCAGCAGCGGCATCAGGCTGAACGCACGGCTGTAGGCGGTAAAGGCAATCGCCAGTGCGATCAACGCGATGATGCCGGCCAGGCGTGTCTGACTCCAGGCCACCAGTTGCGGCCGGCGAACCCAGTACGCGGCAGCGATACCCCCGAGGAAACTGGCCAGGAAGTGCTTCTTCAGCGAGTGTTCCCAGCCGACGATCTGGTAAAGGGCGTAAATGCCGATCAGGCACAACACCACTTGCAGCCAGCTGCCGCGATAGATGAACACCATGGCGGCCAGGGGCAGTGCCAGGTAGAAAAACACCTCGTAGCCCAAGGTCCAGGTGACGTTGGAAATCAGCATGCCGGTCTGGTGATATTGGTTGATGTCCGGCCGGTCGAAAGTCAGCCAGGCCAGGATCTGCCCGGCGAGCCGGAAGCCCGAATCCTTCAGCTCCCAATTCTGCAGATAGAAGACCGAGACAAACACGATCAGCATCAGCGGCAAATACAACGGGTAGAGGCGAAACAACCGGGATACCGCGAAGCCCAGCCAGTCGTGGTTGCGCCCCTGGGCGAGCAATCGGCTCCAGAACAGAAAACCGGTGATCATGAAAAACAGCGCAACGCTGCCCTGGCCGAGCTGTGAGTAGAAGTTGCTCGGTGGAAAATCAATCACGCCAGTGCGTAAAAAAATCCAGGTGATGATCGAGTGGTGCACGAATACACCAAACGCCAGGTAGCCGCGCAGGCCGTCGATGCTGGCGTAGCGACTTTCACCGGAATGTTGCAGGTGACGGGCGATTTTCGGTACGGCGCGCAACAGCAGCGCAGCCGTGACGATGGCCAGCAGATAGGCTGCCAGCGCTATGAGGGGGTTGGTTTCGGTCATCAATGAGCCCGGGCCGTGTGACTGGCGGCCAGCACTTGCCTGTGCAGGTTACTAACGGCGGATTCAGACGCTGTCACAGCGTATCCCTGGAGCAGCGCTTCGAAGTGATCCTCGAACAACCAGCGTCGATCTTCGGTGTAGCGTTGCATATGGCGCAAATTACGCTGACGCAGGGACAGACTCAATGACGACGGGTAAATGCGCATATCGGCCAGATCGATCAGGCCGAATTCACCGTCCTCCAGCACCAGTACGTTACCCAGATGCAACGAGCGGAAATACACGCCCTGTTCATGCAACTGCGCCATGAACTTGCCGAAACGCTCGACCAGTGCCTGGCGCACCGCTGGCGCCGTGATCCCTTGCAGGACCTGGCGCAGGGTATTGCCCGGCAGCGGCGAGTAATGCACCGCACTGCTGCCGTCTTCGAGACGGTACAGGCCCAGTGTCACGGGTGTTGGAATGCCCAGGGCGCGCAGTTGCTCGCTGTTCACGGCAAAGCGTTCGGAATAGGGATTGAAACTGCCGGAGGTGTACCAGCGACGACGACGGAACAGCTTGAGGAAACTGCCATCGACCAGGCGCAGCACTTTCGGCCCCAGGCCGTCCTCCTCGATCACCTGGGCACCGGCGGTCATCTGCTCGCAAGCCGCCGGTGTCAGCGCTTTGACCGGCTGGGTCAGCAGGCGTCTGGCGCGCTGGTTGATGCTCAGTGCGGCGATCAGCGCCAGCGGAATCCACAGCAGGAACCAATGCTCCTTGGGGCGCGAAATGATCCCGCCGCCCTCGGTCAAACCGGCACCGATTCCGAATACCAGCCAGGTCGAAGCGACAATAAACAGCGGTTGGACGCGATGGCGCCAACTGCTCAGCAAGCCCCAGGCCTGGAAGAACAACCAGGGCAACAAGCCGAAAATGCCGACGTAGTAGAGAACGCCAAGGGCAAAGTTATGGGTTTCTTGCAAGGCATAGCCGACGCCGGGATCGAGGGTCAGGCTGGCGTTGTAGCCATGGCCGATCCACGGATGCTCGGCAATCCGGTGCAGGGCCAGTTGCCAGATTTCGAGGCGAAAGGAATCGCCTCGCTCAACGATCATCCGCGAAAATATCACGCTGACCGCCAGCCCGCAGACGCCCAGGGCTCCGAGCAATACGATCGAGCGACGATTCCAGCAAATGAAACTCAACCAGAGCGCGGCCAGGGTCAGGGCAACCAGTGGTGTCCTGGACCCCGTGGCGATCACCGCGGCGAACATGACCGCCATCGCCGGAATGCTGAGCCAGAGCATCTGGCGACGCTTGCAGGTCATGCTCATGCTCAGCCAGTAGGCGCAGAAAAAACCGAAGATATGGGAACTGAGCAATGGATTGTCGAACGCGCCGCCGCCAATCAGCCGCAGGCCTGGCTCATAGATATGGGCAAACATGTACAGGTTATAGACCGTAGCAATCAAACCGACGATCGCGGCACTGAACAGCAACGGCTGGATGATCTCGCTGCGGTGGCGCACCAGCAGGTAGGAGCCGGCGAACAACAGCAGCGTATGAAGCGCAGGCTTGAACTGGCCCGCGATGCTTTCTTTATCCGGGGGGCTCCAGCACAGGCTCAGCAAGGCCCAGGCGGCAAACAGCATGAGCGCGATGAAAATCGGTTCACGCAGCAACTCCTTGAGTTCCCGCGGGCGCAGGCACAGGGCGATCAGCGATGGAATGCTGAAAAGTCCATAAAACAGCTTGTGGTGAAGGCTGCGTCCGGGCAGAAAGAACAGCGCACACAGGAGCAAGAGGTAGCCCAGTGGAAGAATCCACAGGCAAATGAAATCGAAGATTCGACTGGACGTGCTGTTGAAACCGCTGAGTTGCATGCTGAGAGATTCAATCCTGAAGTTGATCGGCCATTTCGGTCTGATGGCTATTTGATGCTGAATGCAGTGTCTAACAATAACAGCCTTTATGCGTTTGCCAGAACCCTGAAGAAGCTGTGCTAAAGTCAGCGTCCTTTTTATCGACATTCGCGTGATATGACCGACTCCAGTCTCTCCGCAAGCCCATCGAGCTTGAAAATCTACTTCCGTCTGCTCGGCTATGTCCGGCCGTACATCAGTCTGTTCCTGATCAGCATCGTCGGCTTTCTGATTTTCGCTTCGACGCAGCCAATGCTCGGCTACATCCTCAAGTACTTCGTCGATGGCCTGTCCAATCCGGAGGCCGTGCTGTTTCCGACGGTGCCTTACCTGCGCGACCTGCAACTGCTGCAGGCGGTGCCGTTGCTGATCATCCTGATCGCGGCGTGGCAGGGTTTCGGTTCTTACCTGGGCAACTACTTCCTGGCCAAGGTTTCCCTCGGGCTGGTCCACGACCTGCGGGTGCAACTGTTCAATAACTTGCTGGTCTTGCCGAACCGCTACTTCGACAAGCATAACTCGGGTCATCTGATTTCGCGTATCACCTTTAACGTGACCATGGTGACCGGGGCGGCGACAGATGCGATCAAGGTCGTAATCCGTGAAGGCATGACAGTGATCTTCCTGTTTGCCTCGCTGCTGATCATGAACTGGCGCCTGACACTGGTCATGGTCGCAATCCTGCCGCTGATCGCTGTCATGGTGCGCACCGCCAGCAAGAAATTCCGCAAGCAGAGCAAGAAAATCCAGTCGGCCATGGGTGATGTGACCCACGTCTCCTCGGAAACGATCCAGGGTTATCGCGTGGTTCGCAGCTTCGGTGGCGAAGTCTACGAGCAAAATCGTTTCCTGGCGGCGAGCCAGGGCAACACCGACAAGCAACTGCGCATGACCCGCACCGGCGCGATCTACACGCCGCTGCTGCAACTGGTGATCTACAGCGCCATGGCGGTGCTGATGTTCCTGGTGCTGTACCTGCGCGGCGATGCTTCCGCCGGTGACATGATTGCCTACATCACCCTGGCCGGCCTGCTGCCCAAGCCGATCCGTCAATTGTCGGAAGTCAGCTCGACCATCCAGAAAGGCGTGGCCGGTGCCGAAAGCATTTTCGAGCAACTGGACGTCGAGCCGGAAGTCGATACCGGCACCGTCGAGCGCGACTCGGTCAGTGGTCGCCTGGACGTGCGCAACCTGAGCTTCACCTACCCGGACACCGATCGCCAGGTGCTCAACGACATCAGCTTCTCGGTCGAACCGGGGCAAATGGTGGCGCTGGTGGGGCGCTCGGGCAGTGGCAAGTCGACCCTGGCCAACCTGATTCCACGCTTCTATCACCACGACAAGGGCGAGATACTGATTGATGGCGTGGAAGTGGAACAATACAAACTGCTGAACCTGCGCAAGCACATCGCCCAGGTGACCCAGCATGTGACCCTGTTCAGCGACACCGTGGCCAATAACATCGCTTATGGCGACCTGGCCGGCGCGCCCCGCGAAGACATCGAGAAAGCGGCGAAAGACGCTTACGCCATGGACTTCATCGCGCAGTTGCCGGAAGGCCTGGACACTCAGGTCGGCGAGAACGGCGTGTTGCTGTCCGGTGGTCAGCGCCAGCGCCTGGCGATTGCCCGGGCACTGCTGAAGAACGCACCGCTGCTGATTCTCGACGAGGCCACCTCGGCCCTCGACACCGAATCGGAGCGGCACATCCAGGCCGCACTGGACCAGGTCATGAAAGGCCGGACCACCCTGGTGATCGCTCACCGTCTGTCGACCATCGAGAAGGCTGACCTGATTCTGGTCATGGATCAGGGCCGGATCGTCGAACGCGGCACCCATGCCGAACTGCTGGCGCAGAACGGTTACTACGCTCGCTTGAACGCCATGGGCCTCGACGCCCCGGCCGAAGACATCGCCTGACCTGTCGCGAGGGTGAGCCCGTCTCACCCTCGCGCTCACCGAACGTGCAATGCGTGCGGTGATTTGTATCCTGATCCTTACCCTTCTTGACCAAACCTCAATAAAACTCCGCACCGCGCTTGTTAAGGTTCCTGAACGAACTTATGACATCAATCGAAGGGGTCATCCCCCTCGCGCGGGTACTGCAATGTTGCAACGATATCTCTGGAAGCTATTGCCCAAGCAGCAGCGAGCCTTCCTGCTCGGGCGCCTGTCGGTCGTGGACCGTCAGGTGGTGAACAAGTCGATGTCAGCCAATCTGCAATTCCCCCCGTCCTTCGCACAGCACGCGTGCCTGTTCATCCATGTGCCCAAATGCGCCGGGAGCAGCGTGTGTGCAGCCTTGTTCGACGACTGGAGCCCGGGTCACCTGCCGTTGTACTGGTATGAGGAACAGTTTCCCGAACAGTTCGCGTCCAGCTTCAAGTTCGCCTTCGTCCGCGACCCGCTGGAAAGGGCCTACTCGGCTTATGCTTTTCTGCGAGGCAACGAGCTGGGGCGGCGTGATCAGGCGGCGCAGAAACTGGTCCGTCAGTACCGAGATTTCGACGACTTCGTGGCGCGCTGGCTGCATCCGGAGACGATCAGTCGCCAACTGCACTTTGCCGCGCAAACGGATTTTCTCACCGACTCCCTGGGGCACCTGGCCCTGGACTTCATCGGCTATCAAGAACACCTGGCGCGGGATTTCGCACTGGTTTGCGAGCAATTGAAACACCCGGTGACGCTGCCCCATGTCAACAGCTCCCAGCAGCGTGTGCCCCGGCTGGCCCGTGATTTCTGTTCCGTGCGGACCCGGCGGCTGGTGCGTCGGGTGTATCAACGCGATTACGAGATGCTCGGTTATGAATAACGCCCAACCGATGTCCGCGCCAATGCCGGCGATCCGTCCGTACGGTTTGGCGCTGTCGAGCGAAGCCCGGGCCGCGCTCAAGTCACAGCGTCCGCGCTGCCTGTGGTTGACCGGATTGTCCGGCGCGGGCAAGTCAACGCTGGCCAACGCCCTGGAGGTGCAACTCAACCAAAGCGGCTTTCATACCTTCATCCTCGATGGCGACAACCTGCGCGGCGGACTGTGCAGCGACCTGGGCATGGGGGCTGATTGTCGCCGGGAAAACATCAGGCGCATGGCCGAGGTCGCGCGGCTGATGGTGGAGGCCGGGCTGATTGTGATCGTGGCGGCGATCTCGCCGTTCCGCGCCGAGCGTGAGGCGGCGCGACGATTGTTTGCCGAGGGCGATTTCATTGAGGTTTACGTGAGCACACCCTTCTCGATTTGCGCGCAACGGGACCCCAAGGGTTTGTATCAGGCGGCCCTGCAAGGCCGGATCAAGGACTTCACCGGCATCGACAGTCCGTATGAGGCGCCGCTGGAGGCCGAGTGCGAGATCGACACCCAGAATCTGGAACTGGAAGACGCCTGCGCCCGGCTATCGACATTCTTTGCTCAATAAATGATCAGAAAACCCTGTCAATTCATCCTGTTGCAGCCACCGCACAAGCCTGCGCCAACCCTGTGTTAATATCGCGGCCCTGTTCATTTTGTATGTGGGTTGCTCCATGAAGTTGTCCATGCCGCGATTCGATCAAGCCCCTGTCTTGGTGGTCGGCGATGTCATGCTCGACCGTTACTGGCATGGTGGTACCTCACGGATTTCCCCTGAGGCGCCGGTACCGGTGGTCAAGGTCGAGCAAATCGAGGACCGCCCGGGCGGTGCCGCCAACGTTGCGCTCAACATCGCCGCCCTCGGCGCCCCGGCTTCGCTGGTCGGCGTGACCGGCGACGACGAAGCCGCCGACAGCCTGGCCAATAGCCTCAAGGGCGCCGGCGTGCGCGCGTTGTTCCAGCGCATTGCGCACCAGCCGACCATCGTCAAGTTGCGGGTCATGAGCCGTCACCAGCAATTGCTGCGTATCGACTTCGAAGAACCGTTTGCCACCGACGCCCTGGCGTTGGGCGAGCAGGTCGACGAACTGCTCGAAGGCATCAAGGTGCTGGTGCTGTCCGATTACGGCAAAGGCGCACTGAAAAACCATCAAGTGCTGATCCAGGCCGCCCGTGCCCGTGGCATTCCGGTGCTGGCGGATCCCAAGGGCAAGGATTTCTCGATCTACCGTGGCGCCAGCCTGATCACGCCGAACCTCAGCGAGTTCGAAGCCATCGTCGGCGGTTGTGCCGATGAGCATGATCTGGTCAGCAAGGGCGCGACCCTGATGCACGACCTCGACCTTGGCGCCTTGCTGGTGACCCGTGGCGAGCACGGCATGACCTTGCTGCGCCCGGATCATCCGGCGTTGCACCTGCCGGCCCGCGCCCGCGAAGTGTTCGACGTGACCGGTGCCGGTGACACGGTGATTTCCACCCTGGCGGCGGCGATTGCCGCTGGCGAAGAACTGCCCCACGCCGTGGCCCTGGCCAACCTGGCGGCGGGCATCGTGGTCGGCAAGCTCGGTACGGCGTGCATTAGCGCGCCGGAATTGCGTCGCGCGATCCAGCGTGAAGAAGGTTCCGAGCGCGGTGTGCTGGGGCTTGAGCAACTGCTGCTGGCGGTCGACGATGCCCGTGCGCACAACGAGCGGATCGTCTTCACCAACGGTTGCTTCGACATCCTGCATGCCGGCCACGTGACCTACCTCGAGCAGGCGCGGGCCCAGGGCGATCGTCTGATCGTCGCGGTCAATGACGACGCTTCGGTGAGTCGCTTGAAAGGGCCGGGGCGTCCGATCAACAGCGTTGACCGGCGCATGGCGGTACTGGCCGGTCTCGGCGCGGTGGATTGGGTCATCAGCTTCCCTGAAGGCACTCCGGAAAACCTGCTGCGCGAGGTCAAGCCGGACGTGTTGGTCAAGGGCGGGGATTACGGGATCGATCAGGTGGTCGGCGCGGACATCGTCTCGGCCTATGGCGGGACAGTGAAAGTGTTGGGGCTGGTGGAAAACAGCTCGACGACCGCGATTGTCGAGAAGATCCGTAATAACTGACCCGGGATGATCGTTCCCACGCTCTGCGTGGGAATGCCTCAATGGACGCTTCGCGTCCGCTGTTGAGACGCGGAGCGTCTCGGGCTGCATTCCCACGCGGAGCGTGGGAACGATCAAGCGTCAAAAGATCGCAGCCTTCGGCAGCACCCTGGTAGGCGCTGCCGAAGGCTGCGATCTTTTGCTTTTAAGAACCGACTTTCTTACGCGGCACGATTTTCTTCAGCAATAGTTTCGCCTTCCCGCGCAAGCGTGCCAATCCTGAGTCCTTCCCCGGCGGCGCCAACCCTTGTTGCCGCACCCAGTCCTTCCAGCGAATCCGCTCATCGCGCACCAGCCAGCCTTCCTGTTGGGCAAAGCTCTCGGCCAGGTACAACCCGCGGGTGCTCGCCGGGTACAGCTGATCCTTTTTCAGCGTGTAGAGCTCAGCCATCGGCTGGCCATCCTGCAACGGCATCAAGTACAGGTCCGGACGCTTGCGATCCAGCCGCGCCACCAGTTGATCGCCTTCCAGGCGTTCGTCCACATGAAACAGGCTCAGGGACTTGGCCTCCTTGGGCACGTCCAGGCGCAAGTCATAGATCAATTGCAAGGAGGCGGTCGGCAAATGCACATAGGCCCGGGGCCGTTCGATCAATTGCATCTTGGCGCAACGCACCGGTCGCGCCGAGCCGGATAAAGGGGTCAGGCGAAAGGGCAAGGCTTCGCGATAATGCAGGGCGGACGAGTAGGGCGCCGGCAGCCAGGTGTCGTTGAAGCGCCCGCCGAGCCAGCCTTCCGGGGTTTCCAGCAGGCACTCTTCGGCAATCTCCTGGATCGCCGTGTGCAGCGGCAGGTTCAACTCATGGGCGGGCACGTAACCGGAAATCAGCTTGAGCACCACGTCGCCACGGTCCTGGCGGCGCTGACGCACCAGCACCCAGTAATCGCGATTCTGCCAATGCAGGGTCAGGCGCACCGAAACCCCGAGGTTGGCCAGCTCCACGGCAAACCGTTCGCTGTCGGCCACGGCCACCGGGCGACGACGTTGCAGGGTCTGGGAAAAATTGAGCGGCATCCCGACGCTTTGATAGCTCAGGCCTTCGGGCGTCGCTTCGACGAATAACGGCAGGGTCTTGAAGTTGCTCGGGTTCTTTCTAATGAGCGTACGCGGCATGTCGGCTCCTGCTTAAGGCCGCGTGGGCGGCATCAGTTTCTACGTAGGACCTGGGCAACGGTCGCGACGTTGTGGGCGAGGTGCAGCGGATTGATGGTCCCGACAATAGCACTGGCAACGCCCGGATGTTCAAACAACAACTCGAAGCTGGCACGCACCGGGTCCACGCCGGGGCTCAGGCACACGTGACCACTGGCGAGGGCTTTTTTCACCAGGATCGCTTTGCCGTGGGAAGCAGCATAGTCAATGACGGCTTTTTCGTTTTGTTCGTTCAGATTGTAGGTGACCATGGCGCAATCACCTTGTTCCAGAGCCTTCAAGCCGCCCTCGACGGTTTTGCCGGAAAAACCGAAACCGCGAATCTTGCCTTCGGCCTTGAGCTCGGCGAGCGTCTCGTAGACGTCGCAGTCGTTGAGGATCGCAAGGTCATTGCCGTCGGAGTGCACGAGCACCAGGTCGATAAAATCCGTTTCCAGACGTTGCAGGCTGCGCTCCACCGAGAGGCGGGTGTGGGCGGCGCTGAAATCGTGACGGGACTGACCGTCGGCAAACTCTTCACCGACCTTGCTGACGATCACCCACTCCTGACGCTGACCTCGCAGCAACGGGCCGAGGCGTTCTTCGCTACGACCATAGGCCGGGGCGGTGTCGATCAGGTTGATGCCCATGTCGCGGGCAAGTTTGAGCAGCATCCGCGCTTCGTCATCGCCAGGGATCTGGAAGCCGTTGGGGTATTTCACGCCCTGATCGCGGCCCAGTTTCACGGTGCCCAGGCCCAGGGGTGAAACCAGCAGGCCGGTGCTGCCCAAAGGGCGATGCAGGTCGTGCAGGGTCTTTACGCTCATGGCAGCAGTTGCTCCCAGGCAGGAACGCCCATCGGTGGTTTTGGCAGGTCCGGCAATGGTGCCGCCGGGCCGGGTTGAATGCCGTCGCGGGCCAGGCTGGCGATGACGCGGTCAGCGAAGTCCGGCGCCAGCGCCAGTTTGGTCGGCCAACCGACCAGCAGGCGACCTTCCTCGGCCAGGAACGCGTTGTCCGGACGGGTGAGGCCGGTTTGCAGTGGCTCGGCACGGTCCACGCGCAAAGTGGCCCATTGCACGCTGCTCAGGTCGATCCACGGCAGCAATTGGCCGAGTTCTTTTTGCGCGGTGGCGATTTGCTCGGCGGGTTCGCGGGCCACGCCTTCGGCTTCGGCAATGTCACCGCCCAGGTACCAGACCCACTGGCCATCGGCGGCCGGATGGGTAGTGACGGTGATGCGCGGTTTGGTCCCGCCGCCCAGGCAGTGGGCGTACAGCGGTTTGAGGCTCGGGCCTTTGGCGATGATCATGTGCAATGGCCGGCGCTGCATGGCGGGCTGGCTCAGCCCCAGTGCTTCGAGCAGCGTGGCGGTGCCGGCCCCGGCACTTAGGACGATGCGCTGGGCGCGGATGGCGCGACCGTCGACAGTCAGGCCCACCAGAACGCCACCTTCCAGCAACGGTTCGATGGTTTGCCCGGCGAGCAAGCCGTCACCGGCCAGATCGGCCAGGCGCTGGATCAGGCTCGGCACGTCGATCACCAGTTCGGCCAGGCGATACACCTTGCCCTTGAAACGCTTGTCTTGCAGGGCGGGCGGCAATTGATCGCCCTTGACCTGATCGACCCGGCCGCGCACGGCTTTGCTGGCGAAGAAACTGGTGAGGTTGCCGGCGAGCGTGCCGGGGGACCAGAGGTAATGGGCTTCGGACAACAGGCGCACGCCGCTCAGGTCCAGTTCGCCGTCACCGGCCAAGGCTTCACGCCAGCGGCGCGGCATGTCGGCGATGGCTTCCGAGGCGCCGGTAAGGGCGCCATGCAGCGCGTACTTGGCGCCGCCGTGGATGATGCCCTGGGACTTCACACTCTGCCCGCCGCCGAGGGTGGCGCTTTCCACCAGCACGGTCGAAAACCCCTGGCGGCGCAGACGCGCGTTGAGCCAGAGGCCGGCGACACCAGCGCCGACAATCAGAACGTCGGTGGAAATAACGGATGGCATGCAGCGACCTCAGTGTTCAAGACGAGGGCGCAGTATACAGACTCGAAGAAGCGGGGATTTGTCGGTGATCAATCGGGTGGATGCAAAACCCCTGTGGGAGCGGGCTTGCTCGCGAAGGCGGTGTGTCAATCGACATTGAAGTTACCTGACACACCGTATTCGCGAGCAAGCCCGCTCCCACAGTTGATTGGATTTCGGCAGTTAGTGCCCGGCGGTTTTGGAGAAGAGTTGGATCACCACGACGCCCAACACAATGAGCGCCATCCCCAACATCGCCGGCACATCCAGCTTCTGCCCATAGATAAACAGCGCCGCGACGCTGACCATCACAATTCCCATCCCGGCCCACACCGCGTAAGCCACACCCACCGGCACGCTGCGCACCACCAGGGTCAGCATCCAGAAGGCGATGCCGTAGCCGACGATCACCAGGATCAGTGGCAACGGCGTGCTGAAGCCTTTGACCGCTTTCATCGAAACAGTGGCGATCACTTCGGCGCAGATGGCGATGGCCAGATAGTAGTAGGCGGTCATGGGGTAATCCTCGTATGAAGTGTTGCTCTCTGAGGTCGGCATTCTAGAGATTCCCCAGATGCGGTAAAGTCATTACCTATCTGCCATCGAGATAGGTCGAGCCATGAACATGCAATGGAACCTGGAACAGCTGCGCTTGTTTGTCAGCGTAGCGGAACAGCGCTCGTTTTCGGCGGTGGCGCGGGATCAGCGCAAGGCGCAGTCGGCGGTCAGCAGTTCGATTGCGTTGTTGGAAGAAGACCTGGGCGTGAGCCTGTTCGACCGCAGCAGTGGCCGCCAGCCGAAGCTGACCGAGGCCGGCAGTGCCTTGCTCGAAGAAGCGCGGGAGGTGTTGCGACAGTGCGAGCGCCTGAATGGTCGGGCGCTGGCGATGATGCGCGGCCAGGAGGCGCGCATCCGCCTGGCCCAGGATGAGGCGATGCCGTTTCAGCCGATCGTCGACAGTCTCAGTGCGCTCGCGGTGCAGTTCCCCAGTCTGGAAGTGCAACTGTCCAACGGCACCCAAGGCGACGTGGCGAGAAAACTCTTGGAGCGTCGGGCCGACCTCGGTTTGCTGTTCTACCACGACCAGATTCCCGAGGCCCTGGAGCGGCGGGTGCTGGGCAGTATTGAAATGGTCACGGTGTGTGGCGTCGGTCATCCGCTGGCGGCGCTGGATGAGGTCAACTGCCAGCAACTGGCCCAGCATCGTCAGTTGCTGATGGCCGCGCAATCCAGCGTCTATCCCGGCAGCGAGCCGGCCAGTCCGCAGGTGTGGCGCGCCGACAGCTTCTATGTCATCGCCGAATTGCTGATGCGCGGCCTCGGCTGGGCCTGGCTGCCGCGCAACGTTGTGCAGTACTCCGGGTATCAACGGCAGATGGTCGAACTGGTCAGCGAGTGGACGCCACCGGCGCTGGTGGTGGAGCTGGTCTGGCGCCGCGACGAACCCCTCGGGCCGGCGGCGCGTTGGTTGGCCGAACGTTTTGCGGTGCACTTGCAGGCGATCGGCTGAAAACCCGATAAACTCCGCCGCCATGAATAGAACTCTCTACACCGCGCTGTTTTATCTGGGGCTGCCACTGGTAGCGATTCGACTGTGGCTGCGTTCGCGCAAGGCGCCGGCGTATGCCAAGCGCATTGGCGAACGGTTCTCCTACGGGTTGCCGGCGATGAAGCCGGGGGGCATCTGGGTACACGCCGTGTCCGTGGGCGAAAGCATCGCGGCGGCGCCGATGATCCGTGCCTTGCTGCAGCGCTATCCGACGCTGCCGATCACCGTGACCTGCATGACCCCGACCGGTTCGGAGCGCATCCACGCCTTGTTCGCCAACGAACCGCGCATTCAGCACTGCTATTTGCCTTACGACCTGCCGTGCGCAGCGGCGCGGTTCCTGGATCGGGTCCAGCCGACACTGGCGGTGATCATGGAAACCGAACTGTGGCCCAACCACATTCACCAGTGCGCCAAGCGCGGGATTCCGGTGGCGTTGGCCAATGCGCGGTTGTCCGAGCGCTCGGCCAAGGGCTATGGCCGCTTCCATAAACTGACCGGGCCGATGCTGGCCGAGATGAGCCTGTTTGCAGTTCAAACCGAAACCGAGGCCGAGCGCTTCCGTTCACTCGGTGCGCGTGCGGAAACCGTCGAGGTCACTGGCTCGATCAAATTCGACCTGACCATCGACCCGCAACTGCTTCAGAGCGCCGCCGAGTTGCGCGGTCAGTGGCAGGCGCTGGAGCGTCCGGTGTGGATCGCCGCCAGTACCCACGAAGGCGAAGACGAAGTGGTGCTGGCGGCCCATCGTCAATTGCTGGCCAGTCATCCCGATACCTTGCTGATCCTGGTGCCGCGTCATCCGGAGCGTTTCAATTCAGTGTTCGAGTTGTGCAAGCAGCAGGGCTTCACCACGGTGCGGCGTTCCACGGGTGAGCCGGTCAACGCCGATACTTCGGTGCTGCTGGGCGACACCATGGGCGAATTGCTGTTTCTCTATGCCTTGGCCGACAGCGCGTTTGTCGGCGGCAGCCTGGTGCCGAATGGCGGGCACAACCTGCTGGAGCCGGCGGCACTGGCCAAGCCTGTCTTGAGCGGCCCGCACCTGTTCAACTTCCTCGAAATCGCCGCGCAATTGCGCAGCGCCGGGGCGTTGGCTGAAGTCGATGATGCCGAGGGGTTGGCGGTGGCAGTGCAGCGCTTGTTCGAATTGCCGCGAGATGCGCAGCGCATGGCAGAGGCGGGGCTGAAGGTGATGCGCACCAATCAGGGCGCGTTGCAGCGGTTGCTGGATGGGTTGGGGCGGTTGATCGATCGTTAGACCGAGTCGTCTCCATTCGCGAGCAAGCCCGCTCCCACATTGATTCTCCAGTGAACACAGATTTTGTGTACGGCGCAGATCCAGTGTGGGAGCGGGCTTGCTCGCGAATGCTGTTTGCTTTTGCTGTCAGGGTCTTGCTTTGAGTTGCTCAGCCGCAGCCTTGGCCAGATCCGGTGGCAGGAAGTCTTTATCCGGGTTGTAGTCAGCCTTGAGATAACGCGACAAATCCTGCAAATCCCCCGGGTTCAACGTGCCGGCCGCTTGCTTCAGGCGCAGGTTGTCGAGGATGTAGTCGTATCGGGTGTTGTTGTAGTTACGCACCGAGGTGTACAGCTGATGCTGGGCATCCAGCACGTCGACGATGTTGCGCGTTCGCCACTCCAGATCATTTTCACCGCCCGCCCATCATGAGTTGACGCAAAAATCAGCAAAGCGGAAAGGTCCGGCTGCATTCGAAGAATCCTCCTACATTAATCCTTTTTCCCCCTTGATAACGTGCCCGCCAGTTTTCGCGTGCACAGACCAGGGACGGTTTGGATATCGCGCTTTATTTCCTATTTGCTTAAGGATAAGCGTATGTTCCGACCGGCCAATACGGCGCATTTTGCGCTGCATATCCCCGCTGTTCGTCACGATTTCAAGGTGCTGACTTTTGAGGGTACGGAAGCCATCAGCGCCCTGTACGCCATCAACGTTGAACTGGTCAGCGAGCATCCGGATTTCGATCTGGAGAGCTTGCTCAGCCAACCGGCGTTTCTGCAATTCGGCCTCAATGGTGAAGGGCTTCACGGCCGTATCGAAGACGTCTGGGTCGGTGAAGCCGGCAAGCGACTGACCCGCTATCACCTGACCCTGGTACCGGCGCTGCACTATTTGCAGTTCAGCCATGACCAACGGATTTTCCAGCGGCTGACGGTGCCGCAGATCATCACGCAGGTGCTTAACGGGCACGGCATCCTGAGTGACGCGTTCACCTTCCATGTCAGCACCAGTCCGCCGCGTGAGTACTGCACCCAATACGGGGAGTCGGATTTCGAACTACTCCAGCGCCTGTGCGCCGAGGACGGTATCGCCTGGCATCACCAGCACTCGCCGGACGGTCATCGGCTGGTGTTCACCGACGATCAGACGTTCTTCCCCAAACTGGGCGAAACCCCGTACCAGCAAGACTCCGGCATGGTCGCGGACCACCCGGTCGTCAGCCAGTTCGCCATGGGTTTCAGTACCCGCACCAGCACTGTCACGCGTCGGGACTATGACCTGAAGCGCCCGAGCCTGTTGCTGGAAAGCCGCTTCACGGCCGAGTTCAGCCCCGAACTCGAAGACTACCGCTACCCCGTCCTGATCGAGAACGAAACACGCGGTAAACAACTCGCTCGGCAGGCTCTGGAGCGGCACCGCACTGACTATCAGTTGGTCAAGGGCCAGAGCGATCAGCCGACGCTGCGCAGCGGACACTTTTTCAACCTGACCGAGCACCCGCGTAAAACCGCCAACGATCTGTGGCTGTTACTCAGCGTGACGCACCGTGGAAAACAACCACAGTCACTGGAAGAGGCGATCACCAGCGACGTCAACCCGGAAGACGGCTTCACCCAGGGCTATCGCAACCGCTTCAGCGCCATTCCGTGGGACGTGTTTTACCGCCCGCCATTGCGCCCTCGAAAAACGCAGTTGGTCAGCCAGACCGCCCGCGTCACCGGGCCTGCCGGTGAAGAGATTTATTGCGATGAATTTGGTCGTGTGAAGATCGAGCTGCCCTGGGATCGCGCC
>NZ_JBIWEL010000041.1:0-29229 GCF_044762525.1 Pseudomonas sp. NPDC096950
TAAGCTTATCCACAATTGCTGGGGCAAAAATCAGCAATCCGTCCTGGGTCAATTTTCAATCGGCAGGGTGGGTCAGTTTTCAATCAGCGCCAACAATCCAGCACCAGAAGGCCATCGGAATGCGCGGCGGCGATGGATTCGAGCGCGTTATCCGTGGAGCGCCACGAGCGCACCAGACGCGGCCCGCCGTAGATCGAGGCAGCCACTTGTAGGTGGGTGGTCTTGCCGCCTGAACTGTCGCCGTACAAGTGGAAGCCGCCCGACTCATGGCCGAGCATGTGCAGCAGTGGGCCAGCAAAGGCCACGCCGACGACGAACGCCAATCGATGATTACCGACGCACAGTGCGCCGATTTGCTCCTGCCACTGCTCAAGCGTGCCCGCTTCGCTGATCGGCGGAAGCTGAGAGCCGGCCTCGTAGAAGTGCAGGTGTTCGCTGTGTGCGCCGACCTGTTGCTCGGGCAGCAGAAAGGCGCTGTCGTGCCAGCCCAAGCGGGTGACCAGTCGTGCCCGTTGCGCGCTGTCGAAGCCGCCGAGGTAACTTTGCAGGTCGTTGCGTGCGTTGCGTCCTGAGCGGCTGCCCGCGAGACGCAGGCCCATGTCCACCAACGGTCCGAGTACGTCCTTGCCGAAGTCGCCGGTCATGGTGCGCGCCGGGATGTTCCAGCGTTTTTTGGCGCCGTCGGGATCGTCGAACTCGACCAGTAGGCCCCAGTTCTGGCCTTTGTCGTCGCGGGTACGGGCGAGGATTTCCAGAGGCGAACACACCGGCCGCGCTTCGCCGTCGTCGCCTGCATAAAACACGCCTTCGGGCGTGAGGCGGAAGCCTCCGGGCATCAGGTCATTTTTCGATTTCGCGGGACGCTTGGTGGCAGTTTTTGTCTTCGGTTCTGGTTTGGTCTCGGCCTGCTCAGGCTCTGTCTTTTCGACAACCAAACCGAACAGTTCGCCGCTGCTTTCCAGCTCGGCGAAGTGCGCCGCCGTCCAGCCTTTGGTGAGTGCATCGGCGGCGTCGTCGCCGTCGTCCCATTGACCACCTTTAGCGAAGGCGGCGCGGCCGTTCTTCAGCGTGGGCTTGCGTTTGAACACGTCCACCGCGACGACCCGCACCGAGGCGGCGCCGATTTCACGCAGCTTATCGGCGACGGCTTCCATGCACGCTTTGCCGCTGACATCGTTGTCCGGCCACACCAGCACGTCGCGACCTTTGAGCGGAGTCAGGTCGGCTTTGTGCCAAGAGTTGGAGCCATTCGGCCAGCAGGTGGCCACGTGGCCCGGCAGCAATTCAGCGGCGGCGTCGGCAGCTTTCTCGCCTTCGCACAGGGCAACCGGCGCGTCGACGCGTTGGGCCAGTTCATCAAGACGCAGCAGTGGTCGTGGATCTGGGAGACCCTGCCAGCGCCATTGCGTGGTCTGGCCATCGGCGCGCTGGCACCATGTCAGGGGAGCAAAGACCTTCTTCGGCTTGCCGTCGTCATCGGGGCCGAGGTCGAAGCGGTAGAGCGCCATGAGTGGCTGGCCCTGTGCATCACGATAGATCCACACCTTGGACGGCGCGCCGTGCTGCCGGTGCTTGGCCGGGCACTTGTTCATGGCCTCGGCCGGGATCGGCTGAATGGCATTCCACTCAGATGCTTTTGTCTTGGCGGGCGCTGGCTTCGCCTGGGCGGCGCCGGGCGACACGTTGAGCAGATCCGCCAGTTTGTTACAGGCCTCGACGTCGGTGCCGCCGTCCAGATAGCGCACCAGATCGATCAGGTCGCCGCCTTTGTCGCCAGTGGCGAAGTCGGACCACGTGCCCTTGCTCAGACTGATTTTGAGCGAACCGGCGCGTTTATCGCTGCGGGTCGGATTCGGGGCGGTGTATTCCTTGCCGCCGTCCACGCGCTTACCGTTGGGCAGCCAGTGCGTCAGGACACGATTAATGTCTTTCAGTGCGGCGGCTTTCACGTCGGCGAAGCTGGGACGTTTCGCGGAGTTGCTTGGGCGTTGGCTCATGCGTCAGCCCTCGGCAAAAACAGCGCGTCGTTGATGTCGTCGATCAGGGCTTTGGCCATCTCGCCCAGGTACAGAGCAGGCCAACTGAAACGCTCGCCGCTGTCGCTCATGGCGGCGTCCAAGTTGAGCTGGTTGGCGTGATGCTGCAGCAGGGAAACCATCTCCAGTGCGTCTTCGACCGGTACTCCGGCATTGACCCGGAACAACTTCAAATCGGTGGCATTAACGCGAGTAAATGTGGCACGACCCAGCGTGGTGGAAGTGGTCATCGCGCACCGCCTTTCTGCGCTGCAGGAATCGAGGTGGTGTCACCGTGCAAGGCGAGGGTTTTGATCAGGCCGAGAGTGCCGCGTACGTCCCAAAGGACGGCTGCGATCACATGATTGGCGAGGCGCGAGGTTTCGCTTTCGAAGTGATCTTCAAGCAGCATCAGCACCGAGTCCGCGCGATCAATGGCGCAGGTGATGGCGTCGATCGGCACGCCAGCTTCTACGGTTGGATTAACGCACAGCAAATCTTCGGGGAGTGAAAAACTCAGAGCGTTGCTCATCGGGCACCGCCTGCGGTTTCGAGTGCGCGGGCTTTGGCCATGTGGTTGTTGAAGCGGGCAAGACGAGTGGCGAGACTGGAGTTGGCGTGTAAAGCGGCGAGAGCCATTGCACGATGGGCAGCGGCGCGATTTTTGAACGGATTGAGGGCGTGTTGCATTTGTGAAGGCTCCTTGTACTGAGGAACCGCCACCGTCTGCCGCCAAGCAGATTAGGGTGACGGATTGCGCAGGATTGGCGGACCGGCGTACAAGGAGACCGGCGCACCCGAGGGTGCTCCTACGCAACCCGCCATAACACGGGAATGCGGGCACAAAAAAAGCGCCTGCAATCGTAATGGGGGCGCTGTTGCGCCTTGTACTGTTTGGACCGCCAAGCCCAATCGCTGAATTTGCAGCGACGGCCTGAGAGTAACGTCCGTTTTTCGAAAGTGCAACCGTGCGTATAACTTGCGAAATTTTCAGGTGCGGCATAAATTGTTCTGGCATGTAGATTTACCTCAACGCCTCCGGATCTCTCCCGGGGGCGTTTTTATTTCAGGCATGAACTTCCCAGCGCAGGGAAAGCAGGGGCAGGAAGTCACCATCGATCATGGCGCGAGCATCTTCGTAGGCGGCTGCTTGCTGGCCTTCATCGACAGTCACTGCATTGAATTTTTCGGTGTGGAAGGTAATGGCGCACCAGGTGCCGTCAGGCCAACTGAGCACACCAACGACGCGACTTTGTTTTTCCTGCCGGCTGCGATAACGCTCAAGGCGTTGCATGTGACTCGGCGAAAAACCGACTTGGCGCAGAATTGAGAAGGGTTGCAACACTGCCGTAGTGATAGGTCTTTTTCTCATGCTGCCACCCGATCACGTGCAGCGATGCGCGCGCGAGTCCATGCTTGAATCTCTCCGAGCACCCACGCGACTGGCGCACTTCGGGCGTTACTGTTACTTAGCTTCACTGGGAGTGGAAATCCACTCTCAGGTTGGCGCATGAGCTTGTAGATGGTCGGGCGGGCAAGCCCAACGATTGATACCACCTCGGGCATACGGATGAGAGTCGTGGCGGGGTCGTGTGAAGCAAGGTGTTTTATTGCGGTAGTCATAGCGATCCAAACCTGCGTTTATTGAGACGACAGGCCATACGCTACGGAGAGGGAGGGGAACGGACTGTGTCCGTTCCCTTTTTTTTATTTGAGTGGTCGAAGACCTAGCGCGGTCAAATGATCGCGGATGGTTTTCTTGGTGCCGTGAACGGCCTGGTCGAACAGCAGGTTGGTTAGCTCTGCATCTGTCAGGTTTCGTTTCTCGATTCGCCGGCCTGCAATAATTTGCTCTGCGGCTACCTTTATGTTTGAGCGCCGATCCATCGCTTCTATTTGTGTTTTAGAGCCTGCCTCTTGATTACCTTTGCCAGCCTCTTGCCCGCGTTTAGATGCCTTCGCTGAGAAGGCTTCGTCAAGTAGTCGAAGCATCAGACTCGATGTGTTGAAGCCATTTTTGGATACATCGATGCTCTCCACCTGGCGATAGAGGCTTGCCATCATCAATGTCTGATTAGCCTCACCTTTCAAGACTGCAAACTGCTCTCTCGCTTCTATTTCAAGGCCGGAGCGGCGATCTCGTTCTTTGTCGATAAGAGCCGCGTACTGGCGGGGTGAGTCCTTTCTTAGCCCCTCTATCAGATCCGCATCTATATCGTAGGTAGCGACCTCGAGCTCGAAGAGCCAATTTGAAAGTATTTCCACAGCTTGTACGCCGAGTACCAGGGCAAAAGCTGCAGCGAGTTGTGAATCTGTAGCTGGATGATCGATCCCGAGAAAGCCTCGAATGACGTTAGGCAGTGAAGCTGCTTCCGCAGAGCTTGCACGTTCACCGATGGCATCCCGGAGTCGAAACAAGGTTCTTGTGACTGATTCTGCACTGGTCGCGTAGGAGCCATCCTCAAGCCAGAACGAAGTTGCCACGCCGATGAGGTCGAAAGCTTCTCTGAAATGCTCGTGGAAATGTGGATACAACGCTAACTCACGCACTGCTAGTTCGGCGTCATCCATGTCCCAAATCAGACACTTCACTTCGGTCCCTGCGATTTCTAGTTCTTCAGGTTCAATACCTAGCTCGATATCCATTTAGGCCGCCCCTCGCCCCGAGACAGGCGCGCTGTTCCAGCGTCGTGGATTGGATAAAGCCGCTGCCGACAGGACGGACTCGGGGATATTTCTGTTACACGACTTCGTGTCGTTACACTTGAGGCATTCGAGGTGAAAACAACGTGTAACTGATAAATAATTCATTATTATCAATGAGTTGCATGGCTTCGTTACACCTGTAACACGCGTTACACCGATTTTTGAGGGGGGGCGATTACGTACGCTCATACCGCCTTCCCAAACTGTCCCTGCACCACATTACCCGCTGCCATTTGCTCAAGGTGGTCGGCATACCACTGCATCATCACTACACGCTGTTCTAGGTACTGAGCCTTGTTATAGACCCCTGAAATACCTTCCTCTTTGTGGGCAAGCTGCGCCTCAACGTGTTCTTTAGGCCAGCCATGTTCTCGAAGCAATGTGCTCGCTGTGTGGCGAGTCCCGTGTCCAACGAGACGACCTTTGTAGCCTATGGTGGCGAAGACCTTGTTGATTGTGTTTTCACTGATGGTCGGATTTTTTGCTCCCACTCCTGGGAAGAGCCAGCGGCTGCGACCGGTTAAGCAATACAGCTCTTTCAGTGCCGCAACGGCTTGGTGGGGAAGGGGGCATACAAAATCCCGGCGCATCTTCATCTTGGCTGCAGGTGTAGTCCAAATGGATTTTTCAAGGTCGAATTCTTTCCATTCAGCCAATCGAACCATGCCGGGTCGTGATGCTGTCCAGACACAAAGCCATGCAGCAGTGCGGGCTGTCAGTCTGCTCGGTGTGTTTTTGAGCGCTTGGAGGAATTCAGACAGCTCAGGCTCCAGCAAATGTGGATGCTGCTGAGTCTTAGGAGCTTGTGCTGCAATGTCACGCAGGCGGCTGCCTGGATCGTTTTCGGTGAGCCCTAGGCCGATGGCTCGACCGAAGATCTGATTGATCCACGTGCGGCACTTTTCCGCCACGTTGTGTGCGTTTCGAGCCTCGAGGGATGCCTGGAGTTCTGCGCAGTCGGTACGGGTAATTTCGTCGAGGGGCTTATCTCCCAATGCCGGGAGGATGTCTTTGTTGAGGTAAGTGCGGATTTTGTTAAGAGTGGAGGGAGCGAGGCCCTTTTCTTCTTTGGCCTTGAGCCAAGCTTCAGCAGCAGCTCGGAAGGTCCGAGTCCTGGCAGCGTCAATGGCAGCTTTGGCGGAGCGTTTCTGTTCGAGAGGATCGGCGCCGCTGCTAACTACCTTGCGTAGTTCAGCAGCTTTGTCCCGTGCCAATGCACCGCTTACTTCCGGGTAACCCCCGAGCCCCATCCAGGCCCAATTGCCCGCCGGACGTTTGTAGCGGAGCTGCCAGGATTTCCCACCATCAGGTTTGACCCTGAAGTAGAGGCCGTTTCCGTCCAGCTCCCTGTATTCCTTTGATTCTGGCTCCAGCCCCGCAAGCGTAGTGTCTGCTAGAGGGCGGCGCTTGATATATGCGCGCTTCATCCTTGTATCCCAAAGTTCGGCATTTTTCTCAGGATACAAGCAGGGATACAGGGATACAACGGATAAGGGGATACAGAGGTAGATAGCCAGACACAAAATATCCGGCTCAAGTGGCCGGTTTCTCTGGGTCTGAGAGTCTGGTAGAGACTTTCAGATACTGCTATATGGTGCCCCGAGGGAGACTCGAACTCCCACTCCTTTCGAAAACGGATTTTGAATCCGCCGCGTCTACCAATTCCGCCATCAGGGCTCAATGGCGGCGAAGTATAGAGATGAGATTACCGTCGGTCAATCAGGTACATAGAGAATTTTCACTATTTCGGCTAGACTTCCGGCCCCTGCTAGACGAACCCCATCATGCGCGTTGCTGACTTTACTTTCGAACTCCCTGATTCGCTGATTGCTCGCCACCCTTTGGCCGAGCGTCGCAACAGTCGCCTGTTGACCCTGGATGGGGTCAGCGGCGCCCTGGCGCACCGTCAATTCACTGATTTGCTCGAGCATTTGCGCCCGGGCGATTTGATGGTGTTCAACAATACCCGGGTGATTCCGGCGCGGCTGTTTGGCCAGAAGGCTTCCGGCGGCAAGCTGGAAATTCTGGTGGAGCGGGTGCTCGACAGTCATCGCGTGCTGGCCCATGTGCGTTCCAGCAAATCGCCCAAGCCCGGTTCGAAGATCCTGATCGACGGCGGCGGCGAGGCAGAAATGCTGGCGCGGCACGACACGTTGTTCGAGTTGGGCTTCACCGAAGAGGTGTTGCCGCTGCTCGATCGCGTCGGGCACATGCCGCTGCCTCCTTATATAGATCGCCCGGATGAAGGTTCGGACCGCGAGCGTTATCAGACCGTGTACGCCGAGCGCCTGGGCGCGGTGGCGGCGCCGACGGCGGGGCTGCATTTCGATCAGCCGCTGATGGAGGCGATTGCCGCCAAGGGCGTCGAGACCGCGTTTGTGACCTTGCACGTCGGTGCGGGCACGTTCCAGCCGGTGCGCGTCGAGAAGATCGAAGATCACCACATGCACACCGAATGGCTGGAAGTCGGCCAGGACGTGGTGGATGCGGTGGCCGCGTGCCGCGCGCGCGGTGGTCGGGTGGTGGCGGTGGGGACCACCAGCGTGCGTTCCCTGGAGAGCGCCGCCCGCGATGGCGTGCTCAAGCCGTTCAGTGGCGACACGGACATCTTTATCTACCCAGGCCGGCCGTTCCATGTGGTCGATGCCCTGGTCACCAACTTCCATTTGCCCGAATCCACGCTGTTGATGCTGGTTTCGGCGTTCGCCGGTTATCCCGAAGCCATGGCTGCCTACAAAGCAGCGGTGGAGCATGGTTACCGCTTTTTCAGCTACGGTGATGCGATGTTTATCACCCGTAATCCTGCGCCGACTGCCCCTAAAGAATCGGGCCCAGAGGAAACTGTATGAGTCGTATGTCGTTTGAACTGCTGGCCACTGACGGCAAGGCGCGTCGCGGTCGTTTGACCTTCCCGCGCGGCACCGTCGAGACCCCGGCTTTCATGCCGGTGGGCACGTATGGCACCGTCAAGGGCATGTTGCCGCGGGATATCACCGCCACCGGCGCGGAAATCATTCTGGGCAACACCTTCCACTTGTGGCTGCGTCCGGGCACCGAAGTGATCAAGAAGCACGGCGACCTGCACGATTTCATGCAGTGGAAAGGCCCGATTCTTACAGACTCCGGCGGTTTTCAGGTATTCAGCCTGGGCGCGATGCGCAAGATCAAGGAGGAGGGCGTGACCTTCGCCTCCCCGGTCGACGGCGCCAAAGTGTTCATGGGTCCGGAAGAGTCGATGCAAGTCCAGCGTGACCTGGGCTCCGACATCGTGATGATTTTCGACGAATGCACCCCGTACCCGGCCGACGAAGACGTCGCTCGCGTGTCCATGGAGCTGTCGTTGCGTTGGGCCCAGCGTTCGAAAAACGCCCATGGCGACAACACGGCGGCGCTGTTCGGCATCGTGCAGGGCGGCATGCACCAGGACCTGCGCATGCGCTCCCTGGAAGGCCTCGACAAGATCGGCTTCGATGGCCTGGCCATTGGCGGTCTGTCGGTGGGCGAGCCCAAGCACGAGATGATCAAGGTGCTGGATTACCTGCCGGGCCTGATGCCGGCTGACAAACCTCGTTACCTTATGGGCGTTGGCAAACCGGAAGATCTGGTTGAGGGTGTGCGCCGCGGTGTGGACATGTTCGTTTGCGTGATGCCAACCCGTAATGCCCGCAATGGGCATCTGTTCATTGATACAGGCGTGCTGAAGATCCGTAACGCGTTCCATCGCCATGATGATTCGCCGCTGGATCCGACCTGCGATTGCTACACCTGCCAGAACTTCTCCCGTGCTTATCTGCACCATCTGGACAAGTGCGGCGAAATGCTGGGTAGCATGTTGAATACCATCCACAATTTGCGCCATTACCAGGTGCTTATGGCTGGTTTGCGCGAGGCTATTCAACAGGGTACATTGGCCGCCTTTGTCGATGCCTTCTACGCCAAACGCGGGTTACCTGTTCCGCCTTTGGACTGAGTTTTCTGACCCCAAGATTCAACATTTGCAACTGGAGTGCTAAATGAGCTTTTTTATCTCTAATGCCATGGCCGACGCTGCTGCACCGGCAGCTGCAGGCCCAATGGGCGGCGGCTTCGAGTGGATTTTCCTGGTCGGTTTCCTGGTCATCTTCTACCTGATGATCTGGCGTCCACAGGCCAAGCGCGCCAAAGAACAGAAGAACCTGCTCGGCAGCCTGCAAAAAGGCGACGAAGTTGTGACCACCGGTGGTATCGCCGGCAAGATCACTAAAGTGGCAGACGATTTCGTGGTTCTGGAAGTTTCCGACACCGTGGAAATGAAGTTCCAGAAAGGCGCCATCGCCGCCACGCTGCCAAAAGGCACGCTAAAAGCGATCTAAGTTTCAACTTCTACTCAATCGACGGGGCGCGCAAGGCGCCCCGCGTCATAAGCGGGCGGCGTGATGCTGAACAAATACCCTCTGTGGAAATACATTCTGATCCTGGCGGTGCTGGCGGTCGGTCTGATTTATTCCGCTCCCAATCTTTACCCTGATGACCCGGCCATTCAGGTCAGCGGTGCAAGTACTGCACTGTTGGTCAATCAGGCTGATCTGGATCGCGTGAGCACTGCGCTCAAGGAATCCGGGATCAACGTCAAGGCAGCCACGCTGTCGGCCAACGGCAAGGGCGGCCTGATTCGCCTGACCAAGGCTGAAGACCAATTGCCTGCCAAGGATGTTGTGCGCAAGGCATTGGGTGATGACTACGTCGTTGCACTGAACCTGGCACAAACCACCCCGCAATGGCTGCGCAGCCTCGGCGCGCACCCGATGAAGCTGGGTCTGGACTTGTCCGGTGGTGTGCACTTCCTGCTGGAAGTGGACATGGACAAAGCCCTCGACGCACGCCTGAAAGTCTACGAAGGCGACGTCAAGAGCCTGTTGCGTAAAGAGAAACTGCGCTATCGCAGCCTGCCGCAACTCAATGGCGCCATTCAGCTGGGCTTCACTGACGAAGCAACCCGCGAACAAGCCCGTGCGCTGGTCCGCAAGAACTTCAACGATTTCGACATTGTTCCGGCCGACCTGAATGGTCAACCGGTGCTGCGTCTGGCGATGACCCCGGCCAAGCTGGCGGAAATCCGTGAATACTCCATCAAGCAGAACTTGACCACGGTACGTAACCGCGTCAACGAACTGGGTGTTGCTGAGCCGATCGTCCAGCGTCAGGGCGCCAACCGCATCGTGGTTGAGCTGCCGGGCGTGCAGGACACCGCAGAAGCCAAGCGTATCCTCGGCAAGACGGCCAACCTTGAGTTCCGTCTGGCCGCTGAGCCAGGTGCTTCGAAAGCCACTTCCGAAAGCTTCGAGTTCCGTGAAGGCAAGCGTCCGCCGGCACAGATCGAGCGTGGCCTGATCATCACTGGTGACCAGGTAACTGACGCCAAGGCTGGCTTCGGCGAGCACGGCACGCCAGAAGTGAACATCCGTCTGGATGGTCACGGTGGAGAGCTGATGAGTCGTGCGACTCGCAGCAACGTCGGTCGCAGCATGGCGGTGATCTTCATCGAACAACGTCCGGTCACCACTTACACCAAGCAAGTGGTTGATGGCGTCGAGAAAGACGTCGCGGTGCAAACGTTCAAAGAAGAGAAGAAGATCATCAGCCTGGCGACCATCCAGTCGCCGCTGGGTGCTCAGTTCCGCATCACTGGCCTGAACGGCCAGGGCGAATCGTCCGAACTGGCGCTGCTGCTGCGTGCCGGTGGTCTGGCTGCGCCGATGTACTTCGCTGAAGAGCGCACCATTGGCCCGAGCCTGGGTGCGGACAACATCACCAAAGGTATCGATGCATCGCTGTGGGGCATGCTGTTTGTCTCGCTGTTCATCATCGCCATCTACCGCTTCTTCGGCATCATCGCCACTGTCGCTCTGGCAGTGAACATGGTGCTGCTGCTGGCCTTGATGTCGCTGCTGGGTGCAACGCTGACCCTGCCGGGTATCGCCGGTATCGTATTGACCATGGGGATGGCGGTCGACGCCAACGTTCTGATCTTCTCGCGGATTCGTGAAGAGATTGCGGCGGGCATGACCGTACAACGGGCAATCAACGAAGGCTTCGGCCGGGCATTCACCGCGATTCTCGACGCCAACCTGACAACATTGCTGGTCGGCGGGATTCTCTTTGCGATGGGCACCGGCCCGGTCAAAGGCTTCGCAGTGACCATGTCCCTCGGGATCTTTACCTCGATGTTCACGGCCATCATGGTGACCCGCGCGATGGTCAACCTGATCTTCGGCGGTCGGGACTTCAAGAAGTTGTGGATTTAAGGGGCTGCCATGTTACGTACAATCAACTTCATGGGCGTTCGCAACTTCGCGTTCGGCGTCACATTGTTCCTTACCGCACTGGCGTTGTTCAGCTGCTGGCACAAGGGCATGAACTGGGGCCTGGACTTCACCGGCGGTACGCTCATCGAGCTGACCTACGAGCGTCCGGCCGATGTTTCCAAGGTGCGTACCCAACTCTCTGAGTCGGGTTACCACGAAGCCATCGTGCAGAGCTTCGGTGCAACTACCGACCTGCTGGTGCGTATGCCTGGCGAAGACCCGCAACTGGGTCACCAGGTCGCTGAAGCACTGCTGAAGGTCGGCGGCGATAACCCGGCGACGGTCAAGCGCGTAGAGTTCGTCGGCCCGCAGGTCGGTGAAGAGCTGCGCGACCAGGGCGGCCTCGGCATGCTGATGGCGCTGGGCGGCATCCTGATCTACCTGGCTTTCCGCTTTCAGTGGAAGTTCGCGGTCGGCGCCATTGTCTCGCTGATCCACGACGTGATCGTGACCATCGGTATCCTGTCGTTCTTCCAGATCACTTTCGATCTGACGGTACTGGCGGCGGTATTGGCGATCATCGGTTACTCGTTGAACGACACCATCGTGGTATTCGACCGGGTTCGTGAGAACTTCCGTGTACTGCGCAAGGCGACCCTGATCGAGAACATCAACATCTCGACCACGCAAACCTTGCTGCGGACCATGGCGACGTCGATCTCCACCTTACTGGCGATCGCGGCACTGCTGTTCTTCGGTGGCGACAACCTGTTCGGCTTCTCCATTGCCCTGTTCATCGGTGTTCTGGCGGGTACTTACTCGTCGATCTACATCGCGAACGTGGTACTGATCTGGCTGAACCTGAGCAGCGAGGATCTGATTCCTCCTGCGGCGACCGAGAAGGAAATCGACGACCGTCCATAACGGCCATCGTTTTTCCAGCTGTCAGCCAAAAAAGGCGCGAGTTGAACTCGCGCCTTTTTTTATGCTCCAAGGCTGGGAGAAGCGCGGACAACGATCCGCATGTGATGGTCAGGAGGTTCATGTGAACAAGTCGTTGCTGGTTGGTGCGGTACTGGGTGCTGTCGGTGTGACTGCCGGGGGCGCTGTTGCCACCTACAGCCTGGTTAAAAGCGGCCCTGAGTATGCGCAAGTATTGGCCGTTGAACCGGTTAAGACACAGATCAAGACTCCACGTGAAGTATGCAAGGATGTTGCAGTAACCCGTCAGGCACCGGTCAAGGATCAACACCAGATCCTCGGTACGGTCCTGGGTGCGGTAGGCGGTGGTTTGCTCGGCAACCAGATCGGCAGCGGTAACGGCAAGAAGCTTGCTACCGTGGCCGGTGCAGTCGGTGGTGGCTACGCGGGTAACAAGGTCCAGGAAGGTATGCAGAATCGCGATACCTACACCACGACCCAGACTCGCTGTAACACCGTGAATGACATCAGCGACAAGGTTGTCGGCTACGACGTCCGTTATTCGCTGGACGGCAAGGAAGGCAAAGTGCGGATGGATCGCGATCCGGGCAACCAGATTCCGGTCGACAAGGAAGGTAAATTGATCCTGTCGCAGAACGAACCGGGTCAGTGATGAGCTGATTGCCAGGCACAAAAAGAAGCATCCGGAAGGGTGCTTTTTTTATGCCCCCATTTCCACATCACCCCAATTTTCCCTTGTGGGAGCGGGCTTGCTCGCGAATGCAGTCTTACATTCAACATATGTGTCGACTGATACACCGCATTTGCGAGCAAGCCCGCTCCCACATGGGTTTTATGGTGGTCTTGAGTCAAACCCCGGGCATAAAAAAAGCACCCCGAAAGGTGCTTTTTTTGTGGGCGTTCGCTTAGCGTTTCAGCGAAGCCGGCAGGTGCGGCTGGATGGCCGTCAGGACTGCCTTGAAGCATTTGGTGTTACCGGCAACGACGTGGCCTTTTTCAAGGAAGTCGTGACCGCCGGTGAAGTCGCTCACCAAACCGCCGGCTTCCTGAATCAGCAGGGCGCCTGCAGCCATGTCCCACTCGGACAGGCCCGACTCCCAGAACGCGTCGAAACGGCCGGCAGCCACGTAGGCCAGGTCCAGGCTTGCGGAACCAGCGCGGCGGATGCCGGCGGTCTGGCCAACCAGGGCGCGGAACATGCCCAGGTAGTTGTCGAGGTTGTCCATCTGGTCGTCACGGAACGGGAAACCGGTACCCAGCAGGGCGCCGTCCAGGCTGGTGCGACCGCTGACGCGCAGGCGACGACCGTTCAGTTGAGCGCCGCGACCACGGCTGGCGGTGAATTCTTCCTGGCGAACCGGGTCCAGAACAACAGCGTGTTCCAGGCGACCGCGGTATTTGCAGGCGATGCTGACAGCGAAGTGTGGAATGCCGCGCAGGAAGTTGGTGGTGCCGTCCAGCGGATCGATGATCCACAGGTATTCTTCGCCTTCGCCGCTGCCCGGGTGCATGCCGGTTTCTTCACCGAGAATGCCGTGGGTAGGGTAGGCCTTGCGCAGCGCGTCGATGATTTTCTGTTCGGCGGCGCGATCCACCTCGGATACGTAATCCTTGGCGTCTTTTTCGTCGACCTTGATGGTATCCAGGCGCTCGATGGAGCGGAAGATCAATTCACTGGCGCTGCGGGCGGCGCGCAGCGCGATATTCAGCATGGGCTGCATGGATGTGTCACCTAAGGTTGTTAAAGAAAGCCGGGCATTCTATCAGAACTTTTCTACAGGTGAAGGTCGGTGTTCGCTTTCATAGCTTAACGGTAGCGTGAGCTGTAAGATTCGGCTCCCCAATTCTGTGTTCGAGATCGCCTCCCGTGCTGCATAACATTCGTGTCGTCCTGGTCAATACCAGCCATCCCGGCAACATCGGCGGGGCTGCGCGTGCCATGAAGAACATGGGCCTGTCGCGGCTGGTGCTGGTCGAACCGCGGTTGTTCCCGCATCACGAGGCCGATGCCCGTGCCTCTGGCGCCGGGGACATCCTTGAAAACGCGCAAGTCGTCGCCACCTTGGAAGATGCCTTGGTCGGCTGCAACCTGGTCCTCGGCACCAGTGCCCGTGACCGTCGTATCCCTTGGCCACTGCTCGATCCCCGCGAATGCGGTACGAAAGTGGTCGAGGAAGCCGCTCAAGGTGCAGAGATCGCCTTGGTCTTTGGTCGTGAAGATTCCGGCCTGACCAATGAAGAGCTGCAGCGATGTCATTATCACGTGCACATCCCATCAGACCCTGAGTTCAGTTCGCTGAACCTTGGGGCAGCGGTGCAGGTGTTGAGTTATGAAGTGCGCATGTCCTGGCTTGCGGCCCAAGGCCAGCCGAGCAAGGTCGAGAAGGATGAAGTGGCGTCCACCAAAAGTGGTGAACTGGCGACCATGGATGAGTTGGAGCGATTCTATGAACACCTGGAGCAAACCCTGGTGGCCATCGAATTCCTCGACCCGGAAAAGCCACGGCACTTGATGGCGCGCCTGCGTCGGTTGTACGGACGAAGCTCGGTCAGCCGGGCGGAAATGAATATATTGCGTGGCATCCTCACGGAAACCCAGAAAGCGGCCCGTGGCGAGCTTCTTAAGCGGAAGGATTAAAAATGTTCGAGCGTTTGCGTGAAGATATCCAGAGTGTTTTCCACCGTGATCCGGCTGCGCGTAACGCTTTTGAAGTCCTGACCTGCTATCCCGGCATGCACGCCATCTGGATCCATCGCCTGTCGTCGGCCCTGTGGGGCATGGGCTGGAAATGGCTGGCGCGGTTGGTGTCGAACTTCGGTCGCTGGTTGACCGGGATCGAGATTCATCCGGGCGCCAAGGTCGGTCGTCGCTTCTTTATTGACCACGGCATGGGCATTGTCATCGGCGAAACCGCTGAAATCGGCAACGACGTCACCCTTTATCAGGGCGTGACTCTGGGCGGCACCAGTTGGAACAAGGGCAAGCGTCACCCGACCCTGGAAGACGGGGTTGTGGTGGGGGCGGGCGCCAAGGTGCTTGGGCCGTTCACGGTCGGCGCCGGGGCCAAGGTCGGTTCCAATGCGGTAGTGACAAAGGCTGTTCCGCCAGGTGCGACGGTTGTTGGGATTCCGGGGCGGATCATCGTCAAGTCCGATGAAGAGCAGGACGCCAAGCGCAAGGCCATGGCTGAGAAGATCGGTTTCGATGCCTACGGCGTTGGCGAAGACATGCCGGACCCGGTGGCGCGTGCCATCAATCAGTTGCTCGATCATTTGCAGGCGGTTGATGGGCGACTGGAGGGGATGTGCGGGGCGCTGAAGGATTTGGGCAGCAATTACTGTGCGAAAGATCTGCCTGAGCTGCGCGAAGAAGACTTCGCCTGCGTGAAAGACAAGGACGAAACCAAGGCCAGCTAAACCGCGTTGGCTCCTTCGCGAGCAAGCCCGCTCCCACACTGGATCTGTGCCGCCTGTGGGAGCGGGCTTGCTCGCGAAGAACGATAACGCGCATTTGCTGGTGGTACGCAGCCAGCATTTGCTATGATGCGCGCGCTCTTTTGCGGGTAAACCTGACTAAAGTACTAGGTCTTATAGTTGACTTAAATACTCGGGAATAGCATACTCGCCCCCATTCCGAACTCCGTGGTAATTGTCCATGAGACTGACTACAAAAGGCCGATACGCCGTGACCGCCATGCTTGACCTGGCGTTGCATGCGCAGCACGGGCCGGTGTCCCTGGCCGATATCTCCGAGCGCCAAGGCATCTCCCTGTCCTACCTCGAACAGCTTTTCGCCAAATTGCGTCGTAGCAATCTGGTTTCCAGCGTTCGCGGTCCGGGTGGCGGCTACCAACTGTCCCGCGACATGCAGGGCATCCAGGTCGCCCAGGTGATCGATGCGGTAAACGAATCGGTCGATGCAACCAAATGCCAGGGCCAGGGCGATTGCCATCAAGGTGACACCTGTCTGACCCACCACTTGTGGTGCGATCTGAGCCTGCAGATTCACGAATTTCTGAGTGGTATCAGCTTGGCTGACCTTGTGACTCGCCGTGAGGTGCAAGAAGTAGCCCAGCGTCAGGACCAGCGCCGTTGCAATGGCAAGGCGCCACGCCTGGACAAGATTGAAGCGTCCGCCGTCGAATGACAGCCAAAGAGCTAGCGGCACGCCAGCCAGCCTGATTTAGGAGATAGTCCATGAAATTGCCGATTTACCTTGATTACTCTGCGACCACCCCGGTTGATCCGCGTGTCGCGCAAAAGATGAGTGAATGCCTGCTGGTCGACGGAAACTTCGGTAACCCGGCGTCCCGTTCCCACGTGTTCGGCTGGAAAGCTGAAGAGTCCGTCGAAAACGCTCGTCGTCAGGTCGCAGACCTGGTCAACGCCGACCCGCGTGAAATCGTCTGGACCTCCGGTGCCACCGAATCCGACAACCTGGCAATCAAGGGCGCGGCGCATTTCTATGCGACCAAGGGCAAACACCTGATCACCACCAAGATTGAGCACAAGGCTGTCCTCGACACCATGCGCCAACTGGAGCGTGAAGGCTTCGAAGTGACTTACATCGAGCCGCGCACTGATGGTCTGGTGACGCCTGAGATGGTTGAAGCTGCACTGCGTGACGACACCATCCTGGTTTCGATCATGCACGTGAACAACGAAATCGGAACCGTCAACGACATCGCCGCCATCGGCGAACTGACCCGCTCCAAGGGCATTCTGTTCCACGTTGACGCGGCTCAGTCCACCGGCAAGGTCGACATCGACCTGTCGAAGCTGAAAGTCGACATGATGTCCTTCTCTGCCCACAAGACCTACGGTCCTAAAGGCATTGGCGCACTGTACGTCAGCCGCAAGCCGCGTGTTCGCATCGAAGCGACCATGCACGGCGGCGGTCACGAACGTGGCATGCGTTCCGGCACCCTGGCGACCCACCAGATCGTCGGCATGGGTGAAGCCTTCCGCGTAGCCAAGGAAGACATGGCTGCCGAGAACGTGCGCATCAAAGCCCTGAGCGACCGCTTCTTCAAACAGGTCGAAGGCCTGGAAGAGCTGTACATCAACGGCAGCATGACCGCCCGCGTACCGCACAACCTGAACCTGAGCTTCAACTACGTTGAAGGCGAGTCGTTGATCATGGCCCTTAAAGACCTGGCGGTTTCGTCCGGTTCGGCCTGCACCTCGGCTTCCCTTGAGCCTTCGTACGTACTGCGCGCCCTGGGCCGCAACGACGAACTGGCACACAGCTCGATTCGCTTCACCTTCGGCCGTTTCACTACCGAAGAAGAAATCGACTACGCCGCGCAGAAAGTCTGCGAGGCCGTTACCAAGCTGCGCACTTTGTCGCCGCTGTGGGACATGTACAAAGACGGTGTCGACATTTCGAAAATCGAGTGGGCGGCACACTGATTTCAAGTCGCCGCAAACCGGCCCTGCAATACTTTGGTGTGCAGGGCTCAAGAGCGACTCTCTGATGAGTGAGGATTAAGAATCATGGCTTACAGCGAAAAGGTCATCGACCACTACGAGAACCCGCGCAACGTCGGCAAGATGGACGCGGAAGACCCGGATGTCGGCACTGGCATGGTCGGCGCTCCGGCGTGCGGCGACGTGATGCGCCTGCAGATCAAGGTTAACGAGCAAGGCATCATCGAAGACGCCAAGTTCAAGACCTACGGTTGCGGTTCGGCGATCGCCTCCAGCTCCCTGGCGACCGAGTGGATGAAAGGCAAGACTCTGGATGAAGCAGAGACCATCAAGAACACTCAACTGGCCGAAGAACTGGCCTTGCCGCCGGTGAAAATTCACTGCTCCGTACTCGCTGAAGACGCTATCAAAGCGGCCGTTCGCGACTACAAGCAGAAGAAAGGCTTGATCTGACTTTCAAGATTTGGCGACGAGTAAGGAGTCACCGATGGCTATCAGCATGACAGAAGCGGCAGCTCAACACGTGCGACGCTCCCTCAACGGGCGCGGCAAAGGTGAAGGGATTCGTCTGGGTGTTCGCACCACAGGCTGTTCCGGCCTTGCCTACGTGCTGGAGTTCGTCGACGAGGTGGTTGCAGAGGATCAGGTGTTCGAAAGTCACGGCGAGAAAGTGATTATCGACCCTAAGAGCCTGTCCTACCTCGACGGCACCGAACTCGATTTCGTCAAGGAAGGGTTGAACGAAGGCTTCAAGTTCAACAATCCCAACGTACGCGGTGAATGTGGCTGCGGCGAAAGCTTCAACATCTGAGGCTGCGCGTGGGTACTCCTTGTCATTTCGCTTTATTTGAACTGCAGCCGAGCTTCCGTCTGGATCTCGAACAGTTGGCCACGCGCTATCGTGAGTTGGCGCGCGGTGTTCATCCGGACCGCTTCGCCGACGCTCCCGAGCGCGAGCAGCGGCTGGCACTCGAGCAATCCGCGAACCTCAACGAGGCCTACCAGACGCTCAAGAATCCCCCAAAGCGCGCGCGCTACTTGCTCGCCATGGGTGGTCGCGAGTTGCCGCTGGAGGTCACGGTGCATGATCCGGAGTTTCTTCTGCAGCAGATGCAATGGCGCGAAGAGCTCGAAGACCTGCAGGACAGCGCCGACCTGGCCGGCATTGCCGTGTTCAAGCGTCGCTTGAAAGTTGCGCAAGATGAACTGAACGAAAGCTTCGCAGCCTGTTGGGATGATGCAGCGCAACGTGAGCAGGCCGAACGCCTGATGCGGCGGATGCAGTTCCTCGACAAGCTCACCTACGAAGTGCGCCAGTTAGAAGAGCGCCTCGACGATTAACCCAGTGCCGCCCAGGTTGCACGCCTGATATACAGATAAGTCCTGATTACGATGGCCCTACTGCAGATCGCCGAACCCGGCCAAAGTCCTCAACCGCACCAGCGTCGTCTGGCTGTGGGGATCGACTTGGGCACTACCAATTCGCTGGTCGCTGCATTGCGCAGTGGTCTTTCCGAGCCCCTGGCCGACACCAACGGTCAGGTCATCCTGCCGTCCGCCGTGCGCTATCACGCCGATCGCGTGGAAGTGGGCGAGTCCGCCAAGCTGTCCGCCGCTACTGATCCCCTGAACACTGTGCTGTCGGTCAAGCGCTTGATGGGTCGTGGTCTGTCCGACGTCAAGCAATTGGGCGACCAACTGCCATACCGCTTTGTCGGTGGCGAGTCGCACATGCCGTTCATCGACACCGTGCAAGGCCCGAAAAGCCCGGTCGAAGTCTCCGCCGAAATCCTCAAGGTGCTGCGTCAGCGCGCCGAGGCGACGTTGGGTGGTGAATTGGTTGGTGCGGTGATTACCGTTCCGGCCTATTTCGACGACGCTCAGCGTCAAGCCACCAAGGATGCGGCCAAACTGGCCGGCCTGAACGTGCTGCGTTTGCTCAACGAGCCGACCGCAGCAGCAGTGGCTTACGGTCTGGATCAGCACGCCGAAGGCCTGGTCGCGATTTATGACCTGGGCGGCGGCACCTTCGATATTTCGATTCTGCGCCTGACCGGCGGTGTGTTTGAAGTGTTGGCCACCGGTGGCGACAGCGCCCTGGGCGGCGATGACTTCGATCACGCGATCGCTGGCTGGATCATCGAGAGCGCCGGTTTGTCCGCCGACCTCGATCCGGGTGCGCAACGTAATCTGCTGCAAACCGCCTGTGCGGCCAAAGAAGCGCTGACCACCGTATCGACCGTTGAAGTCGCTTACGGTGACTGGAAAGCCCAGCTGACCCGCGAAGCCTTTGATGCGCTGATCGAGCCGATGGTCGCCCGCAGCCTGAAAGCTTGCCGTCGCGCCGTGCGTGATTCCGGTATCGAACTGGAAGAAGTGCATGCCGTGGTCATGGTCGGTGGTTCGACTCGCGTGCCTCGTGTTCGCGACGCTGTGGCCGAAGCCTTCGGTCGCCAACCGCTGACCGAAATCGATCCGGATCAAGTGGTGGCCATCGGTGCCGCGATCCAGGCCGATACCTTGGCGGGCAACAAGCGCGATGGCGGCGAACTACTGCTGCTCGACGTGATTCCGTTGTCCCTGGGGCTGGAAACCATGGGCGGCCTGATGGAGAAGGTGATTCCACGCAACACCACCATCCCTGTCGCCCGCGCCCAGGACTTCACGACTTATAAAGATGGCCAGTCGGCCATGGCGATTCACGTGTTGCAGGGTGAGCGCGAGCTGATCAGCGACTGCCGCTCCCTGGCCCGTTTCGAACTGCGCGGCATTCCAGCGATGGTGGCCGGCGCGGCGAAGATTCGCGTGACCTTCCAGGTCGATGCCGACGGTCTGCTCAGTGTCGCGGCCCGGGAACTGGGTTCGGGCGTGGAAGCCAGCATCCAGGTCAAGCCGTCCTACGGCCTGACCGACGGCGAAATCGCCAAGATGCTCAAAGATTCGTTCCAGCACGCCAACGACGACAAGGTCGCCCGAGTGTTGCGTGAGCAACAAGTCGATGCCCAGCGCCTGATCGAAGCGGTGCAGGGCGCCCTCGAAGTCGATGGCGAACGCCTGCTCGACGCCGAAGAGCGCATGGTCATCGAGATGCAAGTGCAGGAACTGACCGAATTGATGAAAGGCACCGATGGTTATGCCATCGAGCAGCAGACCAAGCGTCTGTCGCAAGTGACCGATGCCTTTGCTGCCCGCCGCCTGGACTCGACGGTGAAAGCCGCGCTGGCGGGGCGCAACCTGAATGAAATCGAGGATATCTGATGCCGCAGGTCATTTTTCTGCCACACGATAAGTTTTGCCCGGAAGGCATGGTTGTCGAGGCTGAGCCGGGGACTTCCATCCTCGAGCTCGCCCATGAGCACCATATCGAGATGGAAAGCGCCTGTGGCGGCGTCTGTGCGTGCACCACGTGTCATTGCATCATTCGTGAAGGCTTTGACTCGCTGGAAGAAGCGGACGAACTGGAAGAGGACTTTCTTGATCGGGCCTGGGGTCTGGAAGCGCAATCGCGTCTAGCCTGTCAGGCACTCGTCGGAAATGAAGACCTGACCGTCGAGATTCCGAAATACTCGCTCAACCATGCAGCTGAAGCGCCGCACTGATTCAAGGAAGTGTTTTATGAGTCTGAAATGGGTTGATGTGCTGGAAATCGCGATCCAACTGGCTGAATCCAAGCCAGAAGTGGACCCGCGCTACGTGAACTTCGTCGATCTGCACAAATGGGTGCTGGCATTGCCGGAGTTCAGTGATGATCCGACCCGCGGTGGCGAGAAGGTGCTTGAAGCCATTCAGGCCGCCTGGATCGAAGAAGCAGACTGAGTCTGCGCCGTACGCAGTTAGGCAATACCAAAGAACCCGCGTATAATTCGCGGGTTTAATTTTTCACAAATTACCGTTTCTGGAGTTACACCATGGCTGTTCAACGTACTTTCTCCATCATCAAGCCTGACGCTGTTGCAAAAAACGTTATCGGCGAGATCACCACTCGTTTTGAAAAAGCTGGCCTGCGCGTTGTAGCTTCGAAACTGAAGCAACTGTCCAAAGCCGAAGCTGAAGGCTTCTACGCTGAGCACAGCGCTCGCGGTTTCTTCGGCGACCTGGTTGCTTTCATGATCTCCGGCCCGGTTGTTGTTCAGGTTCTGGAAGGCGAAAACGCTATCGCTCTGAACCGTGAGCTGATGGGCGCTACCAACCCTAAAGAAGCTGCTGCCGGCACCATCCGCGCTGACTTCGCTGATTCCATCGACGCCAACGCTGTACACGGTTCGGACTCCGAAGCCGCTGCTGCTCGCGAAATCTCGTACTTCTTCGCAGCTACTGAAGTAACCACTCGCTAAGCATTGGCTTATGAGTGAAGGTGAATCCATGACTACATCGACTGTAAAAACTAACCTGCTGGGTCTGACTCAGCTGGAAATGGAAAAATTCTTCGACTCAATCGGGGAGAAGCGTTTCCGTGCCGGTCAGGTAATGAAATGGATTCACCACCTTGGCGTCGATGATTTCGACGCCATGACGAACGTCAGCAAAGCCTTGCGCGACAAGCTCAAGGTGATTGCTGAAGTTCGCGGTCCAGAAGTGGTCAGCGAGGACATTTCCACCGACGGCACCCGTAAGTGGGTGGTACGCGTGGCGTCCGGCAGCTGCGTCGAGACCGTCTACATTCCCCAGGGCAAGCGCGGCACGTTGTGCGTTTCGTCCCAGGCAGGCTGTGCCCTGGATTGCAGTTTCTGCTCCACCGGCAAGCAAGGTTTCAACAGCAACCTCACCGCCGCCGAAGTCATCGGCCAGGTGTGGATTGCCAATAAATCGTTCGGCAGCATCCCGGCGACCGCCGACCGTGCCATCACCAACGTGGTGATGATGGGCATGGGTGAGCCGCTGCTGAACTTCGACAACGTCGTGGCCGCCATGCATCTGATGATGGATGACCTGGGCTACGGGATCTCCAAGCGTCGCGTGACCCTGTCCACTTCGGGCGTGGTGCCGATGATCGATGAGCTGTCCAAGCACATCGACGTGTCCCTGGCGTTGTCGCTGCACGCACCAAATGACGCATTGCGTAACCAATTGGTGCCGATCAACAAGAAATATCCGCTTAAGATGCTGCTCGAGTCGTGCCAGCGCTACATGTCGTCCCTGGGCGAAAAACGCGTGCTGACCATCGAGTACACCTTGCTCAAGGACATCAACGACAAGGTTGAACACGCGGTCGAAATGATCGAGTTGCTCAAGAACATCCCGTGCAAGATCAACCTGATCCCGTTCAACCCGTTCCCGCATTCCGGGTACGAGCGTCCGAGCAACAACGCGATTCGTCGTTTCCAGGATCAGCTTCACCATGCCGGCTTCAATGTCACTGTACGCACCACCCGTGGTGAAGACATCGACGCTGCGTGTGGCCAATTGGTAGGGCAGGTGCTGGATCGCACCCGTCGCAGCGAACGTTATATCGCCGTGCGCGAGTTGAGCGCCGAGAACGATATGGCGCAGAACGCCGCGAAATAAATTAAGAGAGGATCTCTATGTCCCTGCGCTTTGCGCTGCTTGTGCTGATGGCCAGCCTTTGTGCTGGTTGTGTCCTGTCGGGCGATTTCAACCCGATGAAGACCAGCAAGGGCCGCGATGAAGCGCGTGTTGCCTACGTGCAGCTGGGGCTGGGGTACTTGCAGCAAGGGATGACCGAACGGGCGAAGGTGCCGTTGAAAAAGGCGCTGGACCTGGATGATTCCGATCCTGACGCCAACGCGGCGCTGGGGCTGGTATTCCAGGCCGAGATGGAGCCGGAGCTGGCCGACCAGCATTTTCGCAAGGCGCTGTCCTCCCGTCCCGGCGATGCACGCATCCTGAACAACTACGGCAGTTTTCTTTACGAAGAAAAACGTTACAAGGAAGCCTACGAGCGCTTTGAGCAGGCCGCCGCCGATACCCTGTATCCTGAGCGTTCGCGGGTGTTCGAGAACCTTGGTATGACCGCTTCGAAGCTTGGCCAGCGTGATCTGGCCCAGCAGCAACTGGAAAAATCCCTGCGTTTGAACCGACAACAACCGCGTGCATTGCTGGAAATGGCTGAGTTGTCTTACGAAGACAGGCATTATGTGCCCGCGCGTGACTATTACGACCGTTTTAGCCTGCTCACCGAACAAAATGCACGTAGTCTATTGCTCGGCGTTCGGCTGGCAAAAGTGTTTGAAGATCGCGACAAGGCCGCCAGTTTTGGCCTGCAATTAAAACGACTCTATCCCGGTACGCCGGAATATCAGCAATACCTGTCGGAGCAATGATGAAAGCGGCGCATCCCGAAGTTGTAGCAGCGAATCGCGTTAACCCCGGTGAGACTTTGCGCCAGGCCCGCGAAAGCAATGGCTGGTCGCTGGCCGAAGTGGCCCTCAAGCTCAACCTCACCGTCAATTCCTTGGGCAATCTGGAAGCCGGCGCGTTCGACAAGCTGCCAGGCCATACTTTCGCTCGCGGTTATATTCGCGCGTACGCCAAATTGCTCGGCATGGACCAGACCGTTCTGGTCCAGCAATTCGACCAGTCCACCGGCACCGACTCCCAGGGCAGCAACGTCCATAGCCTGGGTCGTATCGAAGAGCCGGTGCGGGTTTCCCACACCATTTTGCGCATTGTCAGCCTGCTGTTGCTGATCGCGGTGATTGGCGGTGGTTTCGTCTGGTGGCAGGATCAAACCTCTCTGCGCACCAAGGACCTGGCCACCCTGGCGCCGGAACACGTTGAAGTCGAAGGCGCCGACGGCACCACCCAGATCCATCCGCTGGACGAGCCGGAAGACCAGGCTGTCGCGGAAGGTCAGAGTGAAGCGGGGACCGCTCTCCCGTTGACGCAATCCGAGACATCGACTGAAGCACCGGCCGAAGCCGAAGCCACCGCGCCTGCTCCAGCACCTGTAGCCCCGGCTCCAACGCCTGCGGCACCGGTTCACAACGCCGCACCTGTGGTCGCCGCGCCAACCGCGCCAGCATCGGCCGTTCCGGCTCCGACCACGACTGCTCCGGTTGCCCCGGCTGTTACTGCTCCAGCCGCCGCTCCAGTGGCCGGCCAAGGCTCGGTGCAGCTCTTGTTCACTGCCGATTGCTGGACGCAAGTGACCGATGGCAATGGCAAAGTGCTGTTGAGCGGTCTCAAGCGCAAGGGCGAAAACGTTTCCGTGAGCGGCAAGCCACCGTTTGCCGTGCGTCTGGGCTTCGCCCGTGGCGCGCAGGTCAGCTACAACGGTCAGGTGGTTGATGTCGCTCCGTTCACCAGTGGCGAGACTGCTCGCCTGAAGTTGGGTCAATAAGTCATGCACGGCGAATCTCCAATCAAACGTCGCGAATCCCGCAAGATCTGGGTCGGTAACGTGCCTGTTGGCGGCGATGCGCCTATCGCTGTGCAGAGCATGACCAACAGCGACACCAATGACGTGGCCGCCACCGTGGCCCAGATCAATCGCCTGGAAGCCGCTGGCGTCGATATCGTGCGCATTTCGGTGCCGGACATGGACGCCGCCGAGGCTTTCGGCAAGATCAAGCAACTGGTCAAGGTGCCCTTGGTTGCCGACATCCACTTCGACTACAAGATCGCATTGCGCGTAGCCGAACTGGGCGTTGACTGCCTGCGCATCAACCCGGGCAACATCGGTCGTGAAGACCGCGTGCGTGCGGTAGTGGATGCCGCCCGTGACCGCGGGATTCCGATCCGTATCGGCGTGAACGCCGGTTCCCTGGAAAAAGACCTGCAAAAGAAATATGGCGAGCCGACCCCGGCCGCGCTGGTCGAGTCGGCCCTGCGTCACGTCGAGCACCTGGAGCGCCTGAATTTCAAGGACTTCAAGGTCAGCGTGAAGGCTTCCGACGTGTTCATGGCCGTCGCCGCCTACCGCTTGCTGGCCAAGGAAATCGTCCAGCCGCTGCACTTGGGCATCACCGAAGCTGGCGGTTTGCGTTCAGGCACGGTGAAATCCGCCGTGGGCCTCGGTATGCTGCTCGCCGAAGGGATTGGCGATACTATTCGCATCTCGTTGGCGGCTGACCCGGTCGAGGAAGTGAAAGTCGGCTACGACATTCTCAAATCCCTGCACTTGCGTTCCCGTGGCATCAACTTCATCGCCTGCCCGAGCTGCTCGCGGCAGAACTTCGATGTGGTCAAGACCATGAACGAGCTGGAAGGGCGCCTCGAAGATCTGCTGGTGCCGCTGGATGTCGCGGTCATCGGTTGCGTGGTCAACGGGCCGGGCGAAGCCAAGGAAGCCCATATCGGCTTGACCGGCGGCACGCCAAACCTGATTTACATCGACGGCAAGCCGTCGCAGAAACTGACGAATGAGAATCTGGTGGACGAGCTGGAAAAGCTGATCCGCCAGAAAGCGGCCGAAAAGGTCGAAGCCGACGCAGCAGTCATCGCCCGCGGCTGATCGAACGAATTTAAGGATTGATAGTGAGCAAGTCTCTGCAAGCCATACGTGGCATGAACGACATCCTGCCCGAGCAGACGCCCCTTTGGCGTCATTTCGAGGGCACCGTCTCGCGTTTGCTGGATAACTACGGTTACAAGCAGATCCGCATGCCGATCGTTGAGTTCACCGAGCTGTTCAAACGCTCTATCGGTGAAGTGACCGACATCGTCGAAAAAGAGATGTACACCTTCGACGACCGCAACGGCGATTCCCTGACCCTGCGCCCTGAAGGCACGGCGGCCTGCGTGCGTGCGGTGCTCGAGCACGGCATCACCGGCGGCGGCCAGGTGCAGAAACTCTGGTACATCGGCCCGATGTTCCGCCACGAGCGTCCACAGAAAGGTCGTTATCGCCAGTTCCACCAGATCGGCGTGGAAGTGTTCAACCTCGACGGTCCGGACATCGACGCCGAGCTGATCGTGCTGACCTGGCGCCTGTGGGGCGAGCTGGGCATCCGCGATGCGGTCAAGCTTGAGCTCAACAGCCTGGGCACCAGCGAATCCCGCGGTCGTTATCGCGAAGCCCTGGTCGAGTTCCTCTCGGCGCACCTGGATAAGCTCGACGAAGACAGCCAGCGCCGTCTGAAAACCAACCCTTTGCGGGTTCTGGACACCAAGAACGCCGACACTCAAGCGGTATTGGTCGACGCGCCGAAAATGGCCGACTACCTCGACGAAGAATCCCGCGTGCACTTCGAGGGCCTCAAGGCTCGTCTCGATGCTGCCGGCATTCCTTATGTGATCAACCCGAAGCTGGTTCGCGGGCTGGATTACTACAGCAAGACCGTTTTCGAATGGGTCACCGACAAGTTGGGCGCCCAGGGCACCGTGTGTGCCGGTGGTCGTTACGACGGTCTGGTGGAGCAGATGGGCGGCAAGCCGACCACGGGCGTTGGTTTCGCCATGGGTATCGAGCGCCTGGTGCTGCTGCTGGAAACCCTTGAGCAGATCCCGCAAGAGATTTCCCGTCAGGTCGACGTCTACCTCTGCGCCTTCGGTGAAGCCGCCGAGCTGGCCGGTCTGACCCTGAGTGAGCGTGTGCGTGACCAGTTGCCCAACCTGCGCCTGCAAGTCAATGCCGGCGCCGGCAGTTTCAAAAGTCAGTTCAAGAAAGCCGACAAGAGCGGTGCGCTGTATGCGCTGATCCTCGGTGACGACGAGATGGCTCAGCAGGTGGTAGGTTTCAAACCCCTGCGTGGCCAGGGCGAACAACAAAGCATTGCCTGGGATGCGCTCGCTGCACACCTGGCCACCTGCGTCGTGCAGGGTTGAAGCTGTCAAACAGCCGATTTAGCGATTAAGGAGTATTGGGGTGTCGAGTACCGAAGACGAACAACTGGCGGATTTGAAGGACTGGTGGACACGTAACGGCAAGCCCCTGGTCACTGGCGGCCTGTTGGCGCTGGTCATCGTGTTCGGCTGGCAAGCCTTTCACAAGTATCAGAGCAATCAGTCGCAAGGCGCCTCGATTCTCTATCAGCAACTGCTGGAAACCACGCTGACGCCTGACGGCAAGCCTGACGCAGCCCGGGTTTCGGACCTGGCCGGCAAGCTCAACAGCGAGTTCGGCGGTTCGGCCTACGCGCAATACGGCAGCCTGTTCGTGGCGAAAGTCGCGGTCGACAGCGGCAAGCTGGACGACGCAGCCAGCGAGCTGAAAGCCATCAACGACAAACCGGCCAACCCGGCGCTGGGCGAAATTGCCCGTCAGCGTCTGGCGCAGGTCCTGGCGGCGCAGAACAAGGTCGAAGAAGCCCTGAAACTGCTTGAAGGCGATGCCGACAAGTCGTTCCTGGCCACTCGCGAAGAACTCAAGGGCGACCTGCTGGTGCAGTTGGGTCGTACCGACGAAGCGAACACGGCGTATCAAAAAGCCAAGGCAGCACTGTCGGATGAAGCGGCAGTCGGTGGCCTACAAATCAAGCTGGACGACCTGGCCAAAGGGGATGCGTGACGTGATCCGTTGGAAACATGCAGCATTGCTGGCTCTGGCCATTTTGGCCGCGGGTTGCAGCAGCAACAGCAAAAAAGAATTGCCGCCGGCCGAGCTGGTCGACTTCAAAGAAGAAGTGGTCCTGCAGAAGCAATGGAGTCGTTCGATCGGTGACGGTCAGGGCGAAACCTACAACATGCTGGTACCGGCGATCGATGGCAGCACCATTTTTGCGGCCGACGTCACTGGCGTGATCGTGGCGATGGACCGCAACAATGGCGACGTCAAATGGAAGAAAGACCTCGAACTGCCTGTCTCCGGCGCCGTTGGCGTGGGCTACGGTCTGGTCACGATCGGTACGCTCAAGGGTGAAATCGTTGCCCTGGACGCCACCAACGGTGAAGAGAAATGGCGCGCTCGCGTGTCCAGCGAAGTCCTCGCGCCGCCAGCCAACAACGGCGACGTTGTGGTGGTTCAGACCCAGGACGATCGCCTGATCGGCCTGGACGCTGCGACCGGTACCCAGCGCTGGTTGTATGACAGCACTCCGGCGGTCCTGACCCTGCGCGGCACCAGTGCGCCAGTCGTCACCAATCGCCTCGCGGTGGCTGGCCTGTCGACCGGTAAAGTGGTTGCTCTCGACATTTCCAACGGCGTGCCGGTTTGGGAACAACGGGTTGCGATCCCACAGGGTCGTTCGGAACTGGAGCGCGTGGTCGATATCGACGGCGGTCTGCTGTTGTCCGGCGAAACCCTGTACGTCGCCAGCTATCAGGGTCGCGTTGCGGCACTGGACCTGCAAAGCGGTCGTCAGCTCTGGCAGCGTGATGCTTCCAGCTATGCCGGTGTCGCCCAGGGTTTTGGCAGCGTATACGTGAGCCTGTCTTCGGGCACCGTTGAAGGCGTCGACGAACGTTCCACCACAGCCTTGTGGAGCAACGATTCGCTGGCTCGCCGTCAACTGTCGGCTCCGGAAGTGTTCTCCAGCTACGTTGCAGTCGGCGACATGGAAGGCTACCTGCACCTGCTGAGCCAGGTGGACGGTCGCTTCGTCGGCCGCGAACGCATCGACAGCGATGGCCTGCGTGCCCGTCCGCTGGTGGTGGGTGACATGATTTATGTGTATGGCAACAGTGGCAAACTGGAAGCCCTGACCATCAAGTAAGAACTATGCTTGGGTTGATCCCAAGCGGCTTCACCTGTGGGAATGAATGTGGGAGCGAGCCTGCTCGCGAAGGACGTCAACGATTACGTTTGCGGCCTGGATGAACGCGGTGTCCAAGCGTTTTTCGCGAGCAGGCTCGCTCCCACAACAAGCCCGCAGTGATTGCCCCGAGCACCAGCCGCTGCCTCGCAGCGGCTTTTGTATTTTCTGAAATAACGAAGTGGAGAGCCGCATGGTTCCCGTAATCGCCCTGGTGGGCCGACCGAACGTCGGCAAGTCCACCTTGTTCAACCGCCTGTC
>NZ_JBIWEL010000042.1:0-596 GCF_044762525.1 Pseudomonas sp. NPDC096950
CTGTGCCTTCGTTACGGGCTTGGAGGTCACATCGAGCTTGTCGATGCGGCCCTTGATAATTTCACTTATTTCGGAAGGATTGAGTTGCTGCATTGCTCTGCTGCCCCTTCAAACTCAAGATTTCAATGCTTCGGCAAGGCTCGCGAGTTTGCCGCGAACCGAGCCATCGATAACCAGGTCGCCGGCGCGGATGACAATGCCCCCAATAAGGGATTTGTCTTCCTCGACTTGCAGGCGCACTTCCCGGTTGAGTCGTGCACTGAGAACCTTGGCGAGTTTGTCTTGCTGTTCTTGGTTCAATGCAAAAGCACTGGTCACTTCAACGTCTACCGATTTCTCTTGTTCGGCCTTGTACAGGTCAAACAGAGCGGAAATCTCCGGCAAAAGCGGGAGACGGTCGTTTTCGGAAACGACGTTGATGAAGTTCTGTGCCTTGGCATCAAACTTGTCGCCGCACACGTCAATAAACGTGGCGGCCTTGTCTGCGCTCGTCAGTCGCGGGGCCTTGAGCACGCGCTGCATGGTGTCGTCTTGCGACACTGCTGCAGCCAGGCCGTGCATGGCTGTCCAAGAGGCCAGTTGCTGGTGGGCCTGGG
>NZ_JBIWEL010000042.1:606-25628 GCF_044762525.1 Pseudomonas sp. NPDC096950
TGCTCGAAGGCTGCCTTAGCGTAAGGTCGGGCCAACGTGGTCAATTCTGCCATGATCGCCCTCGCTTAAATTTCAGCAGCCAGTTTGTTTACCAGCTCCGCGTGCGCGTTTTGATCGATTGTGGAACCCAGGATCTTCTCGGCGCCAGAGACTGCCAGGCTACCCAGTTGGGCACGCAGCGCGTCTTTGACACTGTTCAGTTCCTGCTCGATCTCGGCCTGAGCCTGAACCTTCACACGGTCAGCGTCGATACGGGCTTTTTCAACAGCCTCTTCAACAATCTGGTTACCGCGTTTCTTGGCTTGCTCAATGATTTCAGCTGCCTGAGCCTTAGCTTCGCGCAGTTGTTGACCCGCTTTATCTTGGGCCAACTCCAGGTCGCGAGCTGCTCGGGCGGCAGCGTCCAGTCCATCCGCGATCTTCTTCTGACGTTCGTGCAAAGCCGCGATGACCGGAGGCCACACGAACTTCATGCAAAACAGTACAAAAATGAAGAACGCAACGGACTGGCCAATCAGGGTTGCATTAATGTTCACGCCAACACCTCGCTCGTTCGTTGCACATCAAACCAATCACTCGAAGGTTCGAGTGATTAGCCAGCGAGTTGACCAACGAATGGGTTCGCGAAGGTGAAGAACAGAGCGATACCAACACCGATCATGGTTACGGCGTCGAGCAGACCGGCAACGATGAACATTTTGACTTGCAGCATTGGAACCATTTCTGGTTGACGCGCTGCGCCTTCCAGGAACTTGCCGCCCAACAGGCCGAAACCAATTGCGGTACCCAGTGCGCCCAGGCCGATCAACAGTGCAACAGCGATAGCGGTTAGACCAACTACAGTTTCCATCTTTCCTCCCGACTTTTACGTCGTATGGTTTAGGTTTTTTAGATTTTAAAGCGGTAAAACAAATCGTTTCATAAGCCCTGTTCGGGCACCCACTCGTTTGACCGAGTGGGACATCAGACTAGTCGAGACTGGTCTTAATGGTTCTCTTCGTGCGCCATCGACAAGTAAACGATGGTCAGCATCATGAAGATAAACGCCTGCAGGGTGATGATCAGGATGTGGAACACAGCCCACGCCCACTGCAGAACTACGCCCAGGCCGCTAAGCCAGAGCAGACCGCTGCCGAACATCACAGCAATCAGAATGAAGACCAGTTCGCCGGCGTACATGTTGCCGAACAGACGCAGTGCCAGGGAAATTGGCTTGGCGATCAGTGTCACGAACTCCAGCAGGAAGTTCACCGGGATCAGCAGGGCTTGAACGAAGATGTTCTTGCTGCCGAACGGGTGCAGGGTCAGTTCGCCGATGAAGCCGCCGATGCCCTTGACCTTGATGCTGTAGAAAATGATCAACGCGAACACCGACAGGGCCATGCCCAGGGTAGCGTTCGGGTCAGTGGTCGATACGGCACGGAACGGAATGTGCGAATCGCCAGTGATCAGGATGGCCAGATGAGGAATCCAGTCGACCGGGATCAGGTCGACGGCGTTCATCAGGAAGACCCAGACGAAGATAGTCAGTGCCAGCGGTGCAATCACCGGGCTACGACCATGGAAGCTGTCTTTCACGCTGCCATCGACGAATTCGACCAATACTTCAACGAAGTTCTGCAAAGCACCCGGTTGACCCGACGTCGCCTTCTTTGCCGCCATGCGGAAAATCAGAACGAAGATCAGACCCAACGCGACCGACCAGCCGAGGGTATCGACGTGGAAAGCCCAGAAGCCCATTTCCTTGGCCTCTGCTGCGGTGTGGGCAAAGCCCCAGCCGCCGGTAGGATGCTGACCGAAGGTCAGGTTCTGCAAGTGGTGCTGGATATAGCCCGAAGCGGTTGTCTCTGCCATGGTTGCCTCAAACGCCCTAAGGTCTCGAAAGTCTTGTTCTCATCAGCAGGGGCGCGAACCAGCTGACCAGTTGGGTCAACACGAAGACGCCGAATACAGCTAGCGGCGCCAATGGCTTCACACCTGCAAACGTCAATGCAAAGAGCACTGCCGTCAGAATTAATTTGCCCGCCTCGCCAGCATAAAAAGACCGGACGATGGCTTGAGCTGCTCGGGCGCCGGAAAACCGAAATGCCCTGTGAGCGAAATAAACATTGGGTAACAAGGCTATCAGGCCTCCGCAGAGTCCTGAGTACCCGGCAACGACTCCGTACCATTGCCACAGCGCCAAAGCGGCAATGAGCAAAACGATAAATTGAGCCATTAACACCGGAAAAACTGCCAGGCGATGGAACGGCAAGCGGTTTGGCGTGCGTGTTTCCATCACTTTTACTCCCCAATGGTCGGCTGCCAGAATTCAATAACTTGGCATAATTTGTGCCGACAAAATGCGCGCAGAGTATAGGGGCGGTTCAGCCCCTATTCAACTGTCAGGTAGTGATTTCCGACTGCGCGCTACATGAGGAAATGTTTCAGCGGATATGTGCAAGCACGCCTTGAAGCTCGTCGAGAGAGTTGTAACCAATCACTAACTGCCCTTTGCCTTTCTTTCCGTGGCGAATCTGCACCGCAGAGCCTAGGCGCTCGGCCAGGCGCTGCTCGAGACGGGCAATATCCGGGTCCGGTTTTGCAGGTTCCACAGGCTCCGGTTTGCCACTCAACCACTGGCGAACCAGTGCTTCAGTTTGGCGCACGGTCAGCCCACGTGCGACAACATGTCGCGCCCCTTCAACCTGTTGATTCTCCGGCAAACCCAGCAAAGCACGTGCATGACCCATTTCCAGGTCGCCGTGGGACAGCATGGTTTTGATAACTTCCGGCAACGCGATCAAGCGTAGCAGGTTCGCCACGGTTACCCGGGATTTACCCACGGCTTCGGCGACTTGTTGCTGGGTCAGCTGGAATTCCTGCTGCAAACGCTGCAGGGCTACCGCTTCTTCGATCGGATTGAGGTCTTCGCGCTGGATGTTCTCGATCAGCGCCATGGCGATGGCGGTTTCATCCGGCACATCGCGAACCATCGCCGGGATGGTTTCCTGGCCAGCCTGCTGGCTGGCACGCCAGCGACGTTCGCCGGCGATGATTTCAAAACGACCGCTGCCAATCGGGCGCACCACAATCGGCTGCATCACGCCCTGGGCCTTGATCGACATCGCCAGTTCTTCGAGCGCCTGGGGATCCATGTCCCGACGCGGTTGATACTTGCCGCGCTGGATCAGGTCCAGGGGCAGGTGCTGCAGCTCACGCTGATCGGCTTGTACCGCTTGCTCTTCGAGCGAGCTGACAGTCGGACCACTCAGCAGTGCATCCAGTCCACGTCCGAGACCTCGTTTCTTGACGGCCATGGGGATTCCTTAAGTTGCCTGAGCGGCGGCGGTGCGTGAGTTTTTGCGTTGACGGCGAACCAGTTCGCCCGCCAATGCCAGGTAGGCGATGGCGCCCCGCGATGTTTTGTCGTACGCCAGCGCCGGCATGCCATAGCTTGGCGCTTCGGCCAGGCGGATGTTGCGTGGAATCACGGTGTCGTAAAGCTGCTCGCCGAAGTGTTCCTTGAGCTGGGCCGAGACATCGTTCATCAGGCTCAGGCGCGGGTCATACATGGTCCGCAACAGTCCTTCGACTTTCAGGTTCGGGTTCAGCAGTTCCGCAATGCGCTTGATGTTATCCACAAGGTCGCTCAAACCTTCGAGCGCGAAGTACTCGCACTGCATGGGGATAATGACCCCATCAGCGGCGACCAATGCGTTCAGAGTGAGCATCGACAGCGACGGCGGGCAGTCGATCAAAATGTAATCGTAGTTTTCACGGATCGGCGCCAACGCGCTGCGCAGACGACTTTCCTTCATCTGCATTTCCAGCAGCACCACTTCGGCGGCCGTCAAATCACGGTTAGCCGGCAACAACTGGTAACCACCGTGCTCGGAGAAGTGCATGGCCTGGGCCAGGTCGCACTCACCGATCAACAGGTCGTAGACCGAGTTTTCCAGGCCGTGTTTATCCACACCGCTACCCATGGTGGCGTTGCCCTGTGGATCGAGATCGATCAACAGCACCCGACGCTTGGTAGCGACCAGGGAAGCTGCGAGGTTGATGCAGGTGGTGGTCTTGCCCACACCACCCTTTTGGTTCGCTATCGCGAATACCTTAGCCATTCTTGCTTGTGTTCCCAATCATGCCGTGCGGCGCAGTATCAGCAGATGGCGTTGGCCTTGGCAACCGGGTACGGCCAGGGCGTGTTCGCTATCGAGGTGGAAGTCTGCGGGCAATGCTACCAGCTCATCGGCGGGATGAACGCCCTTCATTGCCAGCCAACGTGTATCGCGGTCGCCGAGGTGGCGAGTCCAGTTGCTGAAGTTTTCCATGCTGCTGAACGCCCGGGAGATGATCCCGTTGAACGGCAGTTCTGGCTGGAAAGCTTCGACGCGACTGTGGATAACTTGCAGGTTATCCAGTTTGAGTTCGAGTTTGACCTGGGTCAGGAAGCGGGTTTTCTTGCCGTTGCTGTCCAGGCAAGTGACCTGGGACTCTGGAAACAGGATAGCCAACGGAATTCCCGGCATGCCGCCACCACTGCCTACGTCCAGCCAACGACCGTTTTCCACAAACGACATCACGCTCAGACTGTCGAGCAGATGACGGGACACCATTTCGTCCGGATCGCGCACGGCGGTCAGGTTGTAGGCCTTGTTCCATTTGATCAACAGGGCCAGATAACCCAGCAGCAAGGTGTGCTGGGTTTCTGTCAGGGTGACACCGAGCTGGCGAGCACCTGTGGATAACTCTTCGGCATGTTGCGAGGTGACCAACGAACTCAAGCGCTTTGCTCCAACTGACGGCCCGCGCCGCGTTTTTTCAAATGGATCATCAACAGCGATATCGCCGCCGGGGTCACGCCCGGGATACGCGACGCCTGGCCCAGGGTTTCCGGACGGGTCGCACCGAGCTTGCTCTGGATCTCTTTGGAGAGGCCGGAGATGTTCGTGTAATCGATATCCACAGGCAGTTTTGTGTCTTCGCTGGCCCGCAGACGAACGATTTCATCCTGCTGGCGATCGATGTAGCCGGCGTATTTGGTCTTGATTTCGACCTGCTCGGCGACCTGTGGATCTTCTGCACCACCCCCAGTCACGGCGATCAGACCAGCGTAGTCGATTTCCGGACGGCTCAAGAGGTTGAGCAAGTTGTATTCGTGGGTCAGCGGCGTGCCGAACTTTTCGGAAATTGCATCGCCCTGCTCGGTGCCCGGGCGGACCCAGGTACTTTTCAGGCGCTGCTCTTCCAGATCGATGCTTTCGCGTTTCTTGCAGAACGCCGCCCAACGGGCGTCATCCACCAAACCGAGTTCGCGACCTTTTTCGGTCAGGCGCAGGTCAGCGTTGTCTTCGCGCAGGATCAGGCGGTATTCGGCCCGGGACGTGAACATCCGGTACGGTTCCTGGGTACCCAACGTAATCAGGTCGTCGACCAACACCCCGATGTACGCCTCGTCGCGACGTGGGCACCAGGCGTCTTTGCCCTGTGCACGCAGTGCGGCGTTGGCCCCGGCCAGCAAACCCTGGGCGCCGGCTTCTTCGTAACCGGTGGTGCCGTTGATTTGCCCGGCGAAAAACAGACCGGCAATGACTTTGGTTTCCAGGCTGTACTTCAGGTCACGCGGATCGAAGTAATCGTATTCGATGGCGTAGCCCGGACGAACGATGTGCGCGTTTTCCATGCCGCGGATCGATTGCACGATCTGCAATTGCACGTCGAACGGCAAGGATGTGGATATCCCGTTCGGGTACAGCTCATGGGTGGTCAAACCTTCCGGTTCGATGAAGACCTGATGGCTTTCCTTGTCGGCAAAGCGATGGATCTTGTCTTCGATCGACGGGCAATAACGCGGGCCGATGCCTTCGATCAAGCCTGCATCGGAATACATTGGCGAACGGTCGAGGTTCGCGGCAATGATTTCGTGGGTGCGGGCGTTGGTGTGGGTAATCCAGCAGCTCACCTGTTTCGGGTGCTGCTCTTTGGAACCCATGAACGACATCACCGGGATCGGCGTATCGCCTGCCTGCTCGGTCATCACCGAGAAATCCACAGAACGACCGTCGATACGCGGCGGCGTACCGGTTTTCAGGCGACCAACGCGCAATGGCAATTCACGCAAACGGTGAGCCAGGGCGATCGATGGCGGATCACCGGCACGGCCGCCGGAATAATTCTGCATGCCAATGTGGATAAGTCCACCGAGGAAGGTGCCAGTGGTCAACACCACGGAATCGGCGAAGAAACGCAGACCCATTTGGGTGACAACACCGCGCACCGTTTCCTGCTCGACGATCAGGTCATCAGCGGCTTGTTGAAATATCCACAGGTTCGGCTGGTTCTCCAGGGCTTCGCGGACAGCGGCCTTGTACAGAACCCGGTCGGCTTGAGCACGAGTCGCTCGCACGGCCGGGCCTTTGCGGCTGTTCAATACGCGAAACTGGATACCACCCTTGTCGGTGGCCATGGCCATCGCGCCGCCGAGGGCATCGATTTCCTTGACCAGGTGGCTTTTGCCGATCCCGCCAATGGCAGGGTTGCAACTCATGGCACCGAGGGTTTCCACGTTATGCGTCAGCAACAGGGTTTTTGCCCCCATACGTGCTGACGCCAGTGCTGCCTCGGTACCGGCATGACCGCCGCCGATGACGATCACTTCAAAACGGGAAGGGAAATCCACCACGCACCTCGTGCCTGCTTCAGTTAGGTAATCCGGAATAGGTTGATCTCAGGTTTTTGGACCTGGTCGGCAAGTATAGGGACTTCGCCCTTCCTAAAGAACCCTTTGCACAAAATTTAACCAGCTGTGGAGAAGTCGGGGTTATAGAAATTAAAAAGAGAGAAATTTATTAAATCTTTGTTTTTATGTTTATTTCTACTGAGCACCATTTCTGTGGATAGATTGCTACAGGCCTTTATATTCAATATGTATAGAGATTCAAAACCCTGTGGTCATGTGGCAATGAGGCCCTTGGATAACCGGTGTAAGCCTGTGGATGAAAGGGGTGGTTATCCACAGAGGGGTTTATCTTCAGTTTTCAGGCCCTGTTATCAACTGCCCTTAGTGGCACTTATTCACAGGGCTTAATCCACAGAAATCCCGGTAAAGAGCTAATCTCGGGCACGGGAAAACCGCTCAAGCGGAAAGAATCTGCTCGGCACTCGGGGAAAATTTCAGAAAAGGAGAGGACAGACAGGCACGAGCGGCCTGTCTGTGAACAACGGAAGGACTATTTGCCGATACAGAAGCTGGAAAAGATCCGTCCCAACAGGTCATCGGAGCTGAAGGCTCCGGTGATTTCGCCTAAAGACTGCTGTGCCTGCCTTAAATCCTCGGCCAACAACTCACCGGCACCCGCCAGGGTCAGTTGCGCACGGCCGTGCTCGAGGGATGCGCTGGCGTGTCGCAACGCCTCCAGGTGGCGCCGGCGTGCGCTGAAGCTGCTTTCCGAGGTTTGCTCGTAGCCCATGCAGGTCTTGAGGTGTTCGCGCAGCAACTCCAGGCCCTCGCCCGCCGACTTGGCACTCAAGCTGATGGTGACATGGCCATCGTCGCTGACTTCCAGGGCAATCGTTTCGCCCGTCAGGTCAGCCTTGTTACGGATCAGCGTGACTTTGGCCGGATCCGGGCGGGTTTCCAGGAATTCCGGCCACAAGGCGAACGGATCCAGCGCTTCCGGCGCGGTGGCGTCCACGACCAACAACACCCGATCCGCTTCGCCGATGGCTTTCAATGCGCGCTCGACGCCGATTTTTTCTACCTGGTCGTCGGTATCCCGCAGACCTGCAGTGTCGACCACATGCAACGGCATGCCGTCGATGTGAATATGTTCGCGAAGAATGTCCCGGGTGGTGCCGGCGATCTCGGTGACGATCGCGGCTTCACGACCGGCCAAGGCATTCAACAGGCTGGATTTGCCGGCATTCGGCCGCCCGGCAATCACCACATTCATCCCGTCCCGCAACAAGGCACCCTGCCCGGCTTCGCGAAGGACTGTGGATAATTCATCGCGGACCTTGTCGAGCATGCTCAGCACGTGGCCATCGGCGAGGAAGTCGATTTCTTCTTCCGGGAAGTCGATGGCGGCTTCAACGTAGATACGCAGGCCGATCAATTGCTCGGTGAGGTTATGCACACGCTGGGAAAACGCACCCTGTAAGGAACGCAGGGCATTGCGCGCAGCCTGTGCAGAACTCGCCTCGATCAAATCGGCAATCGCCTCGGCTTGGGCCAGGTCGAGTTTGTCATTGAGGAACGCTCGTTCGCTGAATTCACCCGGCCGAGCCAGTCGGCAGCCCAGTTCCAGGCAACGCTTGAGCAGCATATCCAGCACGATCGGGCCACCGTGGCCCTGGAGTTCCAGCACATCTTCGCCGGTGAATGAGTTCGGCCCCGGGAAATACAGGGCGATGCCTTCGTCCAGCACCTCATCATCTTCACTGAGGAACGGGCCGTAATGGGCATAGCGCGGTTTCAATTCGCGGCCGCTGATGGCTTTGGCCGCGACACTCGCCAGCGGCCCGGAAATACGGACGATGCCCACACCGCCGCGACCTTGAGCGGTGGCGACGGCAGCGATGGTTTCACGAGAAACGCTCATAAACCGGTATCCAGACAAAAGTGACAGATAGCAAAACGCCCCACTAGGGGGCGTTTTGAGTGGTTATCCACAGAGTAAGTTACGCAGCGGCTTTTTTGGTAGCAGCTTCGATCTTACGGGTGATGTACCACTGTTGGCTGATGGACAGGCAGTTGTTGACCACCCAGTACAGCACCAGACCGGCTGGGAACCACAGGAAGAAGAAGGTGAAGATGATTGGCATCAGCTTCATCACCTTGGCCTGCATCGGATCCGGAGGTGTGGGGTTCAACCGCTGCTGGATGAACATGGTTGCACCCATGATGATCGGCAGAATGAAGAACGGATCCTTGATCGACAGGTCAGTAATCCACAGCATGAATGGCGCCTGGCGCATTTCCACGCTTTCCAGCAGAACCCAGTACAGCGAAAGGAAAACCGGCATCTGCACCAGGATTGGCAAGCAGCCACCCAGTGGATTGATCTTCTCTTTCTTGTACAGCTCCATCATGGCTTGGGACATTTTCTGCCGGTCGTCGCCATGTTGCTCTTTCAGCGCGGCCAGTTTCGGTGCCACTGCACGCATGCGCGCCATGGATTTGTAGCTGGCAGCCGACAGAGGGAAGAAAAGCCCCTTGATCAGCATGGTCAGAAAGATGATCGACCAGCCCCAGTTACCGACAATCGCGTGGATGTGTTGCAGCAGCCAGAAGATTGGCTGGGCAATAAACCACAGGATGCCGTAGTCGACGGTCAATTCCAGGCCTGGGGACAACTCTTTCAGCACAGCCTGGCTTTTCGGGCCGGCGTACAGAACGGCGCTGACTTCACCTTTTGCACCTGGTGCAACGGTCACTGCCGGAGCGGTGTAACCGATGATGTAGTTGCCTTTGCTGTCTTTACGGGTCTGGACGACGTTGTTTTCGCCCTTCGCCGGAATCCACGCAGTCACGAAGTAGTGTTGCAACCAGGCAACCCAACCACCGTTGACGGTTTCTTTCAGCTGAGCCTTGTCCATGTCCTTCATCGACACTTTCTTGTACGGCTCGTTACTTGTCCACAGGGCGGCGCCCAGGTAAGTCGCGGTGCCGGTGGCAGTGCTGGAAGAAGGATCGGAGCTGGCGTCACGCTTGAGTTGGGCGAACATCGCACCCGACCAAGGCTTGGCGCTTTCGTTGTCAATCAAGTAGGAAACGGTCACGTCGTACAAGCCACGTTTCACGCTGAAACGCTTGATGTAGTTGACGCCGTCCTTGCTGAACTTCAGGTCCACGACCAATTGGTCCTGACCGTCAGCCAGTTGGTAGATCTTCTTCTCCGAGGAGTAAACCGGACGACCGGCTGGACTTGCGTCCGGACCGTCGGTGCCGATCAAACCGCTCTGGGCCAGATAAGTCCGCTCGTTGCCGTTATCGAACAGCTGGAATGGAATTTCCGGATGGTCCTGGCGACGTGGATACAGCGGCAACGTCAGCTGGGCAACATCACCACCTTGTGGATCGATAGCCAGGTTGAGCACATCCGTTTTGATCTGGATGAGGTCTTTGCTTACAGCTACTGGTGTTTCAGTAGGAGCAGTGGCACTGGTATCGCTTGCGGCGCGTGGAATGTCGTCACTGACAGAAGCATTATTGCCAGTCGCCGTGTCCGGTAGGCCCGGTGCGGTAGTACTGGAAGCAACATTCTGAGTCGGCAGGGCAGCCTGGCCATAGTCCTGGTTCCATTTAAGAACCATAACGTAGGACACGATTGCCAGGGCGACGATCAGGATCGTGCGTTTGATATCCATGATTACTCGGCCATCGAAGAAGAACGGGAGGTAGGGATAGGCGGAACCGGGTCATAACCACCGGGATTCCACGGATGACAGCGACCTAAACGACGAAAGGCCAGCCAGCCACCGCGCAGAAGGCCATGATTTTCTATGGCTTCATACGCGTAGCAGGAACAACTGGGGTAGAAACGACAGTGACTGGCCATCAGGGGACTAATGGCATAGCGATAAAACTGGATCGGAACGAGTGCCAGTTTACGCATCGGTACTGTCTACCCCTACAGTTTCGGTTTTGACTGCTGGTACCGGCGTGCTGCGTGCCAGACGCTTCCAGAGTTTGCCGAAATGCTGAATCAATTCGGGGTTTTCTACGTCCCCCAAACCTTTGCGCGCGACGATAACTATGTCCCAACCGACCAGTGAATCCTGATTCAGCCGAAACGATTCGCGCATCAGACGTTTGAGGCGATTGCGCTCGACGGAGAGCTTTACGCTCTTTTTCCCGATAACCAGCCCGAGACGGGGGTGATCAAGATCGTTGTTGCGCGCAAGGAGCAGGAGATTTTTCCCCGGAACCTTGCCGGTAGGGGAGTCAAAGACTGCTTTGAAATGCCGGGGCGTAAGCAAACGCTTGTCCCGACTGAAGTCCTGACTCACCTCCAGTGCCGGATTATCAAACTGCCAGACGCGCACGACCTTTGGCGCGACGACGCGACAGGACGGCACGACCGTTTTTGGTAGCCATGCGAGCACGGAAACCGTGGGTACGAGCGCGTTTGATAGTGCTTGGTTGGAAAGTACGTTTCATTGTCGTGTTACCTGGTTCGTCCACAACGGGCCGGAATGGCCCCCGTTTTAAGAGACCGGGGATTCTAGAGAAAGCAAGCCTCTAGGTCAATTTCCAACCAACGTTTCCTTATAAATAGATCTCCAGAGGTTTTCTCGTTCGACTCCTCTTCGCTAGATATAGAAATAAAGAAGGGAATTATTTAAAGCTTTTCTGTAAAGCTTATAAAAGCTAGGGGCACGATCTTCTGTGGATAACTGCCTTAAGGCCTTCTAAACCGTGATGTACAGAGAATGACAACTACGGTGGGAAACGGTGGTCAGCCTGTGCTGCACTGTCGGATAAGCTGTGTGTGGAATGGCCAGTTATCCACAGGCCAGTTATCCACCGAGTTTGCCCCCCACTTGTCCAGTGCCCTCATGGGCGGTTATCCACAGAGCTTATGCACATACCGCTGGTCGTCTTTTTGTCAGTTAACGCATTGATAAATCATGGCCTGTGCGCAACCTGCATGTGGATAAGTGGGCGTCTGGCCGCTACAATGGCCGCTTGTTTTTGCCTCACCGGCTTTCAACTTAGGGGATATCCGTGTCAGTGGAACTTTGGCAGCAGTGCGTGGAGCTTTTGCGCGATGAGCTGCCTGCCCAACAATTCAACACTTGGATCCGTCCACTACAGGTCGAAGCCGAAGGCGACGAGTTGCGTGTCTACGCACCGAACCGTTTTGTTCTCGACTGGGTCAACGAAAAGTACCTGGGCCGCGTCCTCGAACTGCTGGATGAGCATGGCAATGGCATGGCGCCGGCGCTGTCCTTATTAATAGGCAGCAAACGCAGCTCTGCACCGCGCGCGGCACCCAATGCTCCGTTGGCCGCTGCCGCCTCCCAGGCTCAGGCTGCCCAGGCACCTGTCAGTGCCCCCGCCCCTGCGCCGGCCGCCACCCAGACCAAACGTGCCACGCAAAAAGTTGCCGAAATCAGTGAAGAGCCGTCCCGTGACAGTTTCGACCCGATGGCCGGCGCCAGCTCGCAGCAGGCCCCGGTCCGTGCCGAACAGCGCACCGTGCAAGTTGAAGGCGCGCTCAAGCACACCAGCTACCTGAACCGCACCTTTACCTTCGAGAACTTCGTCGAAGGTAAGTCCAACCAGCTGGCCCGGGCGGCGGCCTGGCAAGTGGCGGACAATCCCAAGCACGGTTACAACCCGCTCTTCCTTTATGGCGGCGTTGGCTTGGGTAAAACCCACTTGATGCACGCTGTGGGTAACCACCTATTAAAGAAGAACCCGAATGCCAAGGTCGTGTACCTGCATTCCGAGCGTTTCGTGGCGGATATGGTCAAGGCGCTGCAACTGAACGCGATCAACGAATTCAAGCGCTTCTACCGTTCGGTGGATGCGCTGCTGATCGATGACATTCAGTTCTTCGCTCGCAAGGAACGTTCCCAGGAAGAGTTTTTCCACACCTTCAACGCCCTGCTCGAAGGTGGCCAGCAGGTCATCCTGACCAGTGACCGCTACCCGAAAGAAATCGAAGGCCTTGAAGAGCGCCTCAAATCCCGCTTCGGCTGGGGCTTGACGGTTGCTGTCGAGCCGCCGGAGCTGGAAACCCGCGTGGCGATCCTGATGAAAAAGGCCGACCAGGCCAAAGTCGATCTGCCCCACGACGCGGCGTTCTTCATTGCCCAGCGTATTCGCTCCAACGTCCGTGAGCTGGAAGGCGCGCTCAAACGCGTGATCGCCCACTCGCACTTCATGGGTCGCGACATCACCATCGAGCTGATTCGCGAATCCCTGAAAGACTTGTTGGCGCTGCAAGACAAACTGGTCTCTGTGGATAACATTCAGCGCACCGTCGCCGAGTATTACAAGATCAAGATCTCCGACCTGCTGTCCAAGCGTCGTTCGCGCTCGGTCGCACGTCCGCGTCAGGTTGCAATGGCCCTCTCCAAAGAGTTGACTAACCACAGCCTGCCGGAAATCGGCGATGTGTTTGGCGGCCGCGACCATACGACTGTTTTGCACGCCTGCCGCAAGATCAACGAACTTAAGGAATCCGACGCGGACATCCGCGAGGACTACAAGAACCTGCTGCGTACACTGACCACTTGATGAACACCAGCGCAGCTTATTAAGGCAAGGGACTAGACCATGCATTTCACCATTCAACGCGAAGCCCTGTTGAAACCCCTGCAACTGGTCGCAGGCGTCGTTGAGCGCCGACAGACCTTGCCGGTGCTCTCCAACGTGCTGCTGGTTGTCGAAGGCCAGCAGTTGTCGCTGACCGGTACCGACCTGGAAGTCGAGCTGGTTGGTCGTGTGCAACTCGAAGAGCCGGCTGATCCAGGCTCCATCACTGTGCCTGCGCGCAAGCTGATGGACATCTGTAAGAGCCTGCCGAACGACGCGCTGATCGACATCAAGGTCGATGAGCAGAAGCTCGTGGTGAAGGCCGGCCGTAGCCGCTTCACCCTGTCGACCCTGCCGGCCAACGATTTCCCGACGGTCGAAGAAGGCCCGGGTTCGCTGACTTGCAGCCTGGAGCAGAGCAAACTGCGTCGTTTGATCGAACGCACCAGCTTCGCCATGGCCCAGCAGGACGTGCGTTACTACCTCAACGGCATGCTGCTGGAAGTCTCCGAAGGCATCATCCGCGCTGTGGCCACCGACGGTCACCGTCTGGCCATGTGCTCGATGAAGGCCGATATCGGTCAGCCTGATCGTCACCAGGTGATTGTGCCGCGCAAGGGGATCCTTGAGCTGGCGCGTCTGCTGACCGAGCCGGATGGCCTGGTCAGCATCGTCCTGGGTCAGCACCACATCCGTGCGACCACCGGCGAGTTCACCTTCACTTCTAAATTGGTCGACGGCAAATTCCCGGATTACGAGCGTGTTCTGCCGAAAGGTGGCGACAAGCTTGTGCTGGGTGACCGCCAAGCGCTGCGTGAAGCCTTCAGCCGTACCGCGATTCTGTCCAACGAGAAGTACCGCGGTATTCGTCTGCAACTGGCCAACGGTCAGCTGAAGATCCAGGCGAACAACCCGGAGCAGGAAGAAGCGGAAGAAGAAGTGGGCGTTGAGTACAACGGCGGCAACCTGGAAATCGGCTTCAACGTGAGCTACTTGCTCGACGTACTGGGCGTGATGACCACCGAGCAGGTTCGCCTGATCCTGTCCGACTCCAACAGCAGTGCGCTGGTGCAAGAGTCCGACAACGACGACTCGGCCTACGTTGTCATGCCGATGCGTCTGTAATCATGTTCAGCAGAAGCTAGATGTCCTTAAGTCGCGTCTCGGTCACCGCGGTGCGCAATCTGCACCCGGTGACCTTCTCCCCCTCTCCCCGAATCAACATTCTTTACGGCGCCAACGGCAGCGGCAAAACCAGTGTTCTGGAAGCCATTCATCTGCTGGGGCTTGCCCGTTCGTTTCGTAGCAGCCGTTTATTACCCGTGATTCAGTACGAGCAATTGGCGTGCACGGTGTTTGGTCAGGTGGAATTGGCCGAAGGCGGGCACAGCGCACTGGGGATATCTCGGGACCGCCAAGGCGAGTTTCAGATTCGCATCGATGGGCAGAACGCCCGTAGCGCGGCGCAATTGGCGGAGATCCTGCCGTTGCAGCTGATCAACCCGGATAGCTTCCGGCTGTTGGAAGGCGCGCCGAAGATTCGCCGGCAGTTTCTCGACTGGGGTGTGTTCCACGTGGAACCGCGATTTATGTCCACTTGGCAGCGCTTGCAGAAGGCCCTGCGCCAGAGAAACTCTTGGCTGCGGCATGGTACACTTGACGCCGTTTCGCAGGCGGTTTGGGACAGGGAACTGTGTCAGGCCAGCGCAGAAATTGATGAATACCGCCGCGCTTATATCAAAGCCTTGAAACCAGTCTTTGAACAGACCTTGAGCGAACTGGTTGAGCTCGAGGGCTTAACGCTGAGCTATTACCGAGGTTGGGACAAAGAGCGCGAGCTAAGTGCTGTGCTCGCAGGGTCCCTACAACGGGATCAGCAAATGGGTCATACCCAGGCCGGACCACAACGCGCTGATTTGCGTCTTCGATTGGGCGCCCATAACGCCGCGGACATTTTGTCCCGGGGTCAGCAAAAGTTGGTGGTCTGTGCATTGCGGATTGCCCAAGGGCATTTGGTTAGCCAGGCCCGACGCGGCCAGTGTATTTATCTGGTGGATGACCTGCCGTCCGAATTGGACGAGCAACACCGCCGTGCGCTTTGCCGCTTGCTGGAAGACTTACGCTGCCAGGTGTTTATCACCTGTGTAGATCACGAATTATTGAGGGAAGGCTGGCATACGGAAACGCCAGTCGCTCTGTTCCACGTGGAACAGGGCCGTATCACCCAGACCCACGACCATCGGGAGTGAAGGCATTGAGCGAAGAAAATACGAATACCTACGACTCAACGAGCATTAAAGTGCTGAAAGGCCTGGATGCCGTACGCAAACGTCCCGGTATGTACATTGGTGACACCGACGATGGCAGCGGTCTGCACCACATGGTCTTCGAGGTAGTCGACAACTCCATCGATGAAGCGCTCGCTGGCCACTGCGACGACATCAGTATCGTTATCCACCCGGACGAATCCATCACCGTGCGCGACAACGGTCGTGGCATCCCGGTAGACGTGCATAAAGAAGAAGGCGTTTCCGCAGCCGAGGTCATCATGACCGTGCTGCACGCCGGCGGTAAGTTCGACGACAACTCCTACAAAGTATCCGGCGGCCTGCACGGTGTAGGTGTCTCGGTGGTGAACGCCCTGTCCGAAGAACTGGTCCTGACCGTTCGCCGCAGCGGCAAGATCTGGGAACAGACTTACATCCACGGTGTTCCGAAAGAGCCGATGAAAATCGTTGGCGAGAGCGAAACCACCGGTACCCAGATTCACTTCAAACCGTCCGACCTGACCTTCAAGAATATCCACTTCAGCTGGGACATCCTGGCCAAGCGGATTCGTGAACTGTCCTTCCTCAACTCCGGTGTCGGCATCGTCCTCAAGGACGAGCGCAGCGGCAAGGAAGAGCTGTTCAAGTACGAAGGCGGCCTGCGTGCATTCGTTGAATACCTGAACACCAACAAGACTCCGGTCAACCAGGTGTTCCACTTCAACATTCAGCGTGAAGACGGCATCGGCGTGGAAATCGCCCTTCAGTGGAACGACAGCTTCAACGAGAACCTGTTGTGCTTCACCAACAACATTCCACAGCGCGATGGCGGTACTCACCTGGTGGGTTTCCGTTCCGCACTGACGCGTAACCTGAACACCTACATCGAAGCGGAAGGCCTGGCGAAGAAGCACAAAGTCGCCACCACTGGTGACGATGCCCGTGAAGGCCTGACCGCGATCATTTCGGTGAAAGTACCGGATCCGAAGTTCAGCTCCCAGACCAAAGACAAGCTGGTTTCTTCCGAAGTGAAGACCGCCGTCGAACAGGAAATGGGCAAGTACTTCTCCGACTTCCTGCTGGAAAACCCGAACGAAGCCAAACTGGTCGTCGGCAAGATGATCGACGCGGCGCGTGCGCGTGAAGCGGCGCGTAAAGCCCGTGAGATGACCCGTCGTAAAGGCGCGCTGGATATCGCCGGCCTGCCGGGCAAACTGGCTGACTGCCAGGAAAAAGACCCTGCCCTGTCCGAACTGTACCTCGTGGAAGGTGACTCTGCTGGCGGCTCCGCCAAGCAGGGTCGCAACCGTCGCACCCAGGCCATCCTGCCGCTCAAAGGTAAGATCCTGAACGTCGAGAAGGCGCGTTTCGACAAGATGATCTCTTCGCAAGAAGTGGGCACCTTGATCACCGCGTTGGGCTGCGGTATCGGCCGCGACGAGTACAACATCGACAAGCTGCGCTACCACAACATCATCATCATGACCGATGCTGACGTCGACGGTTCGCACATTCGTACCCTGCTGCTGACCTTCTTCTTCCGTCAGTTGCCGGAGTTGATCGAGCGCGGCTACATCTACATCGCTCAGCCGCCGCTGTACAAGGTCAAGAAAGGCAAGCAAGAGCAATACATCAAAGACGACGACGCCATGGAAGAGTACATGACGCAGTCGGCCCTGGAAGACGCGAGCCTGCACCTGAACGAAGAAGCCCCGGGCATCTCTGGTGAAGCGCTTGAGCGTCTGGTGAATGACTTCCGCCTGGTGATGAAGACCCTCAAGCGTCTGTCGCGCCTGTACCCACAGGAGCTGACCGAGCACTTCATCTACCTGCCAGCGGTAAGCATGGAGCAACTGTCCGATCACGCAGCGATGCAGGATTGGATGGCTCAGTTCGAAGTTCGCCTGCGTACTGTCGAGAAGTCCGGCCTGGTCTACAAAGCCAGCCTGCGTGAAGACCGTGAACGTAACGTCTGGCTGCCAGAGGTCGAACTGATCTCCCACGGCCTGTCGAACTACATCACTTTCAACCGCGACTTCTTCGGCAGCAACGATTACAAAACCGTTGTGTCTCTGGGCGCTCAACTGAGCACCTTGCTGGACGACGGCGCGTATATCCAGCGCGGCGAGCGCAAGAAGCCGGTGACCGAGTTCAAGGAAGCACTTGAATGGCTGATGGCTGAAAGCACCAAGCGCCACACCATCCAGCGATACAAAGGTCTGGGCGAGATGAACCCGGATCAGCTGTGGGAAACCACCATGGACCCAGCCCAGCGCCGGATGCTCAAAGTGACCATCGAAGACGCCATTGGCGCGGACCAGATCTTCAACACCCTGATGGGTGATGCGGTCGAACCCCGTCGTGACTTCATCGAAAGCAACGCCCTGGCGGTTTCCAACCTGGACTTCTGATCCAGCTGCAGCGCCAACGAAAAAGGCCAACGCACAAAGCGTTGGCCTTTTTTATTGCCTTCCTGAACATCAAAAGATAGCAGCCTTCGGCAGCTCCTACGCCTGTCGAAGTAGGCGCTGCCGAAGGCTACGATCTTTTGATCTTTATTCGCTTACCGACCCCACACTCTCCAACCGATACCCATACCCATAAATCGTCAACAGCTGCCAACCCCGATCCGCCGTCAGCCCGAGCTTATTGCGCAGACGATAAATGTGAGTATCCAGTGGTCGCGAAGACACCATCTCTTCATGGCTCCAGAAACGTCCATAGAGATATTCCCGAGATAATGGCCGGCCCAGGTTGGTGAACAGGCAACGAGCCAGACTGTATTCCCGTTCGGTCATGGCGATGGCAGTGCCCGCTCGGGTGACGGTGAGTTCCGCGTCATCAAACACCAGATCATTGAAATTCAACACGTCGGCGGCCGTCGCACGTTGCTGGCCATGCCTGCGCAGTACGGCAGCAACACGCGCTTTCAATTCATTTGGGCGGAACGGTTTGCTGACGTAGTCGTCAGCCCCGGCATTCAGGGCCTGGACAATATCGCTCTCGGCATCGCGACTGGTGAGCATGATGGCGGCGGGTGGTGCGTCCATGTGCTCTCGGGTCCAGCGCAACAGCGAGAGGCCGCTGAGGTCCGGTAGTTGCCAGTCGAGGATCAGCAGGTCGAAGGTTTCCCGGCGCAGCTGGCGCAACAGATCTTCTGCGCGCTCGAAGCTATGCAATGACCAGGGCTGTTCGCCCGGTTCGGCCATTTGGCGCAGGGTCTGTTCGACCCGGCGCAGTTCGGCGGGTTCATCGTCCAGTATCGCGACACGCATGTGCGGGTAGCTCCTTGATGGCTGGTGGGCGGTAGACGATACCGGCTCGACTGACGGAGTGAAAGTAAGCAAACCTCCGTCGGTCGTCGTCCGCTATGATTCTTCAGGTTCAATCTTCCAATCAGACTCGTGACTCATGAACCTAATTCCTTGCCCCCTCCTCTATCAGATTTCTCCATGATCCATCAGCGCCGCCGTGAGAGCCGTGAGCCCACTCAAGTCCAGCGCTTGTTCCGGCAATTGGTCAGGGAATGGCTGTGGATAAGTCTTATCCTGCTACCGCTGACAGCCCTGCTCTCGTTCAATGCACAGTCCGAAGAACTCCAAGGTTCTGGAGCACTGGGAGCATTGTTATCGGTCAGTCTAGTCGCCTGCGTGCTCGGCTTGCTGTTACTTCGCCCGCGACTGGCGCTGTGGTTGACGCTGGGTGGCATGAGCGGCGCGCTGCTGATCAGCGCCTGTCTGGCAGAACTGCGTTGGTGGTGGTCCCCGGCGGCGAGCCTGATGGGAATGCTGTTCGGCTATCTGATCTGGAACTGGCGACGCCTGAGTGTGGTGCTGAGCTATTTCGGCTGGGAACTGGCACGCCTGGATAACGAGCCGAAAGTCTTCCCGGAACGCCGCCGGGTGCAATTCCCCACCGGCGATCATTTGCAGGGACAAATCATGGCGCTGGAACAAGCCATGAGTCGCACCCGTGATACCCGGCGCTTCATCGCCGACGGGTTGGAATATCTGCCGGTCGCCACGTTGATCAGTGACCCGCGAGGCCAAATATTGCTCGGCAACCGTAACGCACGAGACTTGTTCGGCGCCGATCTGGTGGGCGATGACATCCTCGAGCAACTGGCGCGATTGGGTTATCCGGAAACTCTTGATGGCTCGCGGCCGCCGTTATCAACCTTGGCGCTACTGGAATTCCGGGACATCAAAGGGCGCAGCCTGCGCCTGGAGCGCGCGGCCTTGCTGCCGGTGGACGGAGAAATGCCGATCGGCTGGTTGTTGAGCCTGACCGACCTGAGTGTCGAACGGGATGCCGAGGAACAACGTGGCGTGTTGCTGCGCTTTTTATCCCACGACCTGCGGGCGCCGCATTCGGCGATCCTGGCCCTGCTCGATGTGCATCGGCATCAGGTGGGGGGGGACACGCAGTTGTTCGATCAGATTGAGCTTCAGGTGCGCCGGGCCTTGGACCTCACGGACGGCTTCGTTTTATTGGCCAGGGCCGAGTCCGAGGCCTATGAATTCCAGCCAACCCTGTTCCCGATGCTCGTGCTGGACGTGTTCGACCAGGCCCTGAGTATCGCGCAGATGAAGCAGATTGAGCTGATCCATCATTTGGATGAGGAGGCCCAGGAAAGTCTGATCCTGGCCGATCAGGGCTTGTTGACCCGTGCGTTATTCAATTTGCTGGAAAACGCCATCAAGTACAGCGATTCCGGAACGCGTATCAGCCTGCAAGTCAGTTGCAGCGAAGGCTGGCTGACGTGCGAATTGACCGATCAGGGCAAAGGTATCGCTGCCGAAGAATTGCCTGAGCTGTTTAGCCAATACCGCCGGTTTACTTCGGCTCAGGGCATCGACGGTGTAGGGTTGGGGTTGTCGATGGTCAAAGCGGTGGTGGATCACCACGGTGGACGGATCGAGTGTCAGAGCGAGGTCGGCCAAGGCACTAGTTTCAGCCTTCATTTCCCCCTGCTGGATGAATAAAACCAGGGCATAAAAAAACCGGCTATATCAGCCGTTTTTTTTACGTCCGAAAAAAACTTATGCACCTTTTTCGGAATTTTATGAGCTTAAGAAATATGTATATAAATCATAAGCCTACAAACTAAATAGGACGCTTTTCAACAAAACGGTACACAGGTTATCCACAGAATCTCAGACAGCTACCTGATCAGGCTCGGCGGGTGCTTGAGGTGCCGGTGGCAACGAACCCATATCTCGCTGCATCTGCTCGTTCCAGGCCTGCACCCGATCATTCAATGTGGCGACGGCGCGCGGCCCGGTGCCCTCGGCATACATTGGCTCACCGATGATCACGGTGATCACACCTTGCTTCTTTGCCCAACCGGTTTTCGGCCAGAACTTGCCCGCATTGTGTGCAATCGGCAGCACCGGAAGTTCGGCGTTGACGGCCAAGGCACTTCCACCGCGTGAGAACTTTCCGACGGTGCCGTAAGGAACGCGAGTGCCTTCCGGGAAGATCAGTACCCAGACGCCATCCTTCAACAACTCATCGCCCTTCTTCGCCACATGCTTGAGCGCGGCTTTCGGGTTGTCACGGTCGATGGCGATCGGTCGCAGCATGGCCATCGCCCAGCCGAAGAACGGCACGAACAATAATTCGCGCTTGAGCACCTGGCTCAACGGCTCGAAGTAAGCCGAGAGAAAGAACGTCTCCCAGGTGCTTTGGTGATTCGACTGAATCACGCAAGGCCGGTCAGGCACGTTCTCGGCGCCTTTGATTTCGTAGGTGATGCCCAGGAACACTTTGCTCAGCCACAGGGCGCATCGGCACCAGTAGACATTAATGAAGCGATATCGGGCCTTGAACGGCAGAAAAGGCGCGATGAAAAAGCTCAGGCTGCACCAAAGCAAAGAGCTGGTGCCCAGCAACAGATAGAAGAGGAACGTTCTGATGGCCTGCAGTATCGACATGGTGACGTTTACCGTGCGGGCTCTGCCCGTCTATATAAAGCGCAATCCCGATCAATCCTTGGTCAGGAATCTCGAAACGCTCTAATTGTGGATAAGTTCTGCGGCAATCGCCGCCAGATCGTCAAAAATCAAGGTGCCTACCGGTAGGGTCTTGCCCAGAGTCTTTACGCCTTTCCCGGTCTTTACCAAAACTGGCTGAGAATCGACGGCTTTGGCGGCTTCCAGGTCACCAAGGGTATCGCCGACGAACCATAGATTAGTCAGCGATACGTTGTAATGCGCGGCGATGGTTTTCAACATCCCGGGTTTCGGCTTGCGGCAATCGCAGCCATCGTCCGGCCCGTGTGGGCAATAGACGATCAGCCCGACTTCACCGCCCTGCTCCGCCACCAGCGTGCGCAAGCGCGCGTGCATGGCGTCCAGGGTGGCGATGTCGTAATAGCCGCGAGCAATGCCCGACTGGTTGGTAGCGACCGCCACCGTCCAGCCGGCCTTGCTCAACTGCGCGATGGCTTCGATCGAACCGGGGAGCGGAATCCACTCCTCCACCGACTTGATGTAAGCGTCGGAGTCGTAGTTGATCACCCCGTCCCGATCGAGAATCAGCAGTTTCAAACAGTCTTACCCCAGCAGCGAAATATCGGCGACGCCGAGGAACAGCCCACGCAGACGCGACAGCAGTGCATAACGGTTGGCGCGCACATTGGCGTCATCCGCGTTGACCATCACGGCTTCGAAGAAGGCATCCACCGGCTCGCGCAAGGCAGCCAGACGCGCCAGGGATTCGCTGTACTGACGGGCAGCAGCCATCGGCTGGACAGCCTGGTCAGCCTGCTGGATCGCCGAGTACAGGGAGAACTCGTTGGCGTTGTCGAAGTACTTGGCTTCCACCACCGACGGGATCGAGCCTTCGGCCTTGCTCAACAGGTTCGATACGCGCTTGTTCACAGCGGCCAGTGCGGCAGCCTCCGGCAACTTGCGGAACGCTTGAACGGCTTGCACGCGCTGATCGAAGTCCAGCGCCGAACCCGGCTTCAGGGCACGCACCGACAGGTACGTCGCCACGTCCACGCCTTCGTCTTCGTAACGGGCACGCAGACGGTCGAAGATGAACTCCAGCACCGAATCGTTCAGGCCGGCAGCCTTGATCTTGGTGCCGAACGCGGTCACGGCGAAGGCCACGGCGTCGTTCAGGTCGAGGTCGAGCTTCTTGTCGATCAGGATACGCAACACACCGAGTGCAGCACGGCGCAGGGCATACGGGTCTTTGCTGCCGGTAGGCAACATGCCGATACCGAAGATGCCGACCAGGGTGTCGAGCTTGTCGGCGATCGCCACGGCCGCACCGGTCAGGGTGGTCGGCAGTTCAGCGCCGGCACCGCGCGGCATGTACTGCTCGTTCAGCGCCAGGGCGACTTCTTCCGGCTCGCCGTCGTTGAGGGCGTAGTAGTAACCGGCGACACCTTGCATCTCCGGGAACTCACCGACCATCTCGGTCGACAGGTCGCACTTGGACAGCAGGCCGGCACGGGAAGCCCAGGCTGCGTTGCCGCCAATGCGTTGTGCGATGTATGCCGCCAGTTTGGAAACGCGCTCGGCCTTGTCGTAGACGCTGCCGAGTTTTTCCTGGAACACCACGTTTTGCAGGCGCAGGTTGAAGTCTTCGAGTTTCTGCTTCTTGTCTTGCTTGAAGAAGAACTCGGCGTCGGTCAGGCGTGGGCGAACCACTTTCTCGTTACCGGCGATGATCTGCTGCGGGTCTTTGCTTTCGATGTTGGCCACGGTAATGAAACGTGGCAGCAACTTGCCGTCGGCATCCAGCAGGCAGAAGTACTTCTGGTTGTCCTGCATGGTGGTGATCAGGGCTTCTTGCGGCACGTCGAGGAAGCGTTCCTCGAACGAGCACACCAGCGGCACCGGCCATTCAACCAGCGCAGTCACTTCGTCGAGCAAGGCTGGAGGAACGATGGCTGTACCTTCCTGCATCGTCGCCAATTCTTCGGTGCGTTTGCTGATCAGTGCGCGACGCTCGTTGGCATCGGCCAGCACGTAGGCGCCACGCAGGTCGGCCAGGTAGTTGGCCGGCGCGGTGATGCGCACGCTTTCCGGGTGGTGGAAGCGGTGACCACGGGAATCACGGCCAGCCTTCTGGGCGAGGATCGTGCAGTCGATGACCTGGTCACCGAGCAACATCACCAGCCATTGGGTCGGACGAACGAACTCTTCCTTGCGAGCACCCCAGCGCATGCGCTTCGGGATCGGCAGGTCGTTCAGGGAATCTTCAACGATGGTCGGCAGCAGGCTCGCGGTCGGTTTACCGGCGATGCTCTGGCTGTAACGCAGTTTCGGACCGCTCTGATCGATTTCGCTCAGGTCGACGCCGCATTTCTTGGCGAAACCCAGGGCGGCTTGAGTCGGGTTGCCGTCGGCATCGAACGCGGCCTGACGTGGCGGGCCATCGAGGTTGATGCTGCGATCCGGTTGCTGGGTGGCCAGCGCGGTGATCAGCACGGCCAGGCGACGCGGCGCGGCGTAGACGGTTTTGGTATCGTAGTTCAGGCCAGCGGCTTGCAGGCCCTTGTCGATACCGGCCAGAAACGCATCGGCCAGGGTGTTCAGGGCTTTGGGTGGCAGTTCTTCGGTGCCCAATTCAACCAGGAAATCCAGAGCACTCATTGTGCAGCCTCCAGCTTAGCCAACACTTCATCACGCAGGTCCGGGGTCGCCATCGGGAAGCCCAGCTTGGCGCGAGCCAGCAGGTAGGCTTGCGCAACGGAACGCGCCAGGGTGCGCACACGCAGGATGTATTGCTGACGCGCAGTCACCGAGATCGCCCGGCGCGCATCCAGCAGGTTGAAGGTGTGGGATGCCTTCAACACCATTTCGTAGCTCGGCAACGGCAGCGGCTGGTCGAGTTCGATCAGGCGCTTGGCTTCGCTTTCGTAGAAATCGAACAGCTCGAACAGCTTCTCGACATTGGCGTGTTCGAAGTTGTAAGTCGACTGCTCGACTTCGTTCTGGTGGAACACGTCGCCGTAGGTCACTTTGCCGAACGGACCGTCAGCCCAGACCAGGTCGTAGACCGAGTCCACGCCTTGCAGGTACATGGCCAAGCGCTCAAGACCGTAAGTGATCTCGCCGGTCACCGGGTAACACTCGATGCCGCCCGCTTGCTGGAAGTAAGTGAACTGCGTCACTTCCATGCCGTTGAGCCAGACTTCCCAGCCCAGGCCCCAGGCGCCCAGGGTCGGCGATTCCCAGTTGTCTTCGACGAAGCGGATGTCGTGGACCAACGGGTCCAGGCCAACGTGCTTGAGGGAGCCCAGGTACAGTTCCTGGAAGTTGTCCGGGTTCGGCTTCAGGACTACCTGGAACTGGTAGTAGTGCTGCAGACGGTTCGGGTTTTCGCCGTAGCGGCCGTCAGTCGGGCGACGACTGGGCTGCACATAAGCGGCGTTCCAGGTTTCCGGGCCGATGGCGCGCAGAAACGTGGCTGAGTGGAAAGTGCCGGCGCCTACGGCCATATCGACCGGCTGAAGGACCACCCAACCTTGCTCGGCCCACTAT
>NZ_JBIWEL010000043.1:0-1418 GCF_044762525.1 Pseudomonas sp. NPDC096950
ACATCATCCCAGGCAACGATGACGCAATCCGCGCTATCCAGCTGTACATGGGTTCGATGGCTGACGCAGTAATCCGCGGTCGCAACCACGTTGCTGGCGGCACCGAGCAGTTCGTTGAAGAAGCTCCGGTAGCAGCAGCTGAGTAATTGACGCCTTGGCGTTGACTCAGTAAGCAAAAAGGGGGCTTGGCCCCCTTTTTGCCACCTCGAAAACCATTTGTCGGCAGCGCAGCTACAGCATCTGTAACGTGCAGCGGCTTACAAGGGTGGTTCGGGAAGAATTGAACGCCCGTTCGATCGGGTGGAATGGTTGATAACCTATCCAAGAGGATTTTTGAAATGGCAGAGATTACTGCAGCGTTGGTTAAAGAACTGCGTGAGCGTACCGGCGAAGGCATGATGGATTGCAAAAAGGCCTTGACCAAGGCCGGCGGCGACATCGAAAAAGCCATTGATGACATGCGTGCTTCGGGCGCCATCAAGGCCGCCAAGAAAGCAGGCAACGTAGCTGCTGAAGGCGCGATCACTCTGAAAGAAGACGGTAAATCCGCCGTTCTGCTGGAAGTGAACTCGCAGACCGACTTCCTGGCTTTGCAGGACGATTTCAAGGCATTCGTTGCTTCCAGCGTTGAAAAAGCGTTCGCTGACAAGCTGACTGATGTTGCTCCGCTGATCGAAGCTCAAGAAGCTGCTCGCCTGGTACTGGTCGGCAAGGTTGGCGAAAACGTCAACATCCGTCGTCTGGCACGCGTTGAAGGTGACGTTGTTGGTGGTTACCTGCACGGCAACAAGATCGGTGTTGCAGTTGTCCTGAAAGGCGGCACTGTTGAGCTGGCCAAGGACATCGCTATGCACGTAGCGGCAACCAACCCTGAATTCCTGCTGCCATCGGAAGTTTCCGCTGAAGCGGTCGAGCGCGAGAAAGGCGTGTTCCTGACCCTCAACGCTGACAAGATCGCTGGCAAGCCAGAAAACATCGTTGAAAACATGGTCAAAGGCCGTATCAGCAAGTTCCTGGCTGAAGCGAGCCTGGTTGAGCAGGCGTTCGTCAAGAACCCTGAAATCAAGGTTGGCGACCTGGCCAAGAAAGCCGGTGCTGAAATCGTTTCCTTCACCTACTTCAAAGTAGGCGACGGCATCGAGAAGCCGGTCGACAACTTCGCTGAAGAAGTTGCTGCCCAGCTGGCTGCCGCCAAGCAATAAGACGGTTTTTATAACTGTCGCCCTGAAGAGGCTGCCCGCTTACGCGCGCAGCCTCTTTTCAGATGGGCTGCCAATTTTTATTGGTTTCCCTTTGGAACTGGCTTACAAAGCCATGTTCCGATGGCGCTGAAGCAGCGCCAAGCTAGAGTGAACGCCAGCTGTAAACAGCTCGCAAAGAATTTTTAAAATACGCCGCAGGAGAGATTCGCAATGGCT
>NZ_JBIWEL010000043.1:1428-6970 GCF_044762525.1 Pseudomonas sp. NPDC096950
CCGCAGGGCAGTGGTGATCAGGCTCGCTATAAACGCATTCTACTCAAGCTTAGCGGCGAGGCCCTGATGGGCTCGGAAGAGTTCGGGATCGATCCGAAAGTTCTGGATCGCATGGCGCTGGAAGTGGGCCAATTGGTCGGCATCGGTGTGCAGGTCGGTCTGGTGATCGGCGGCGGCAACCTGTTCCGTGGTGCAGCGCTGAGCGCGGCAGGCATGGATCGGGTCACCGGTGACCACATGGGCATGCTGGCCACTGTGATGAACGCCCTGGCCATGCGCGACGCGCTGGAACGTGCCAATATCTCGGCTATCGTGATGTCGGCCATTTCCATGGTTGGCGTGACCGATCACTACGATCGCCGCAAGGCCATGCGCCACCTGAACGCGAAGGAAGTCGTGATTTTCGCGGCCGGTACCGGCAATCCGTTCTTCACCACGGATTCGGCAGCCTGCCTGCGTGCAATCGAAATCGATGCCGATGTCGTGCTCAAGGCGACCAAGGTCGATGGCGTCTACACCGCTGACCCATTCAAAGACCCGCATGCCGAGAAGTTCGATCATCTGACTTACGATGAAGTACTGGATCGCAAGCTGGGCGTGATGGATCTGACTGCAATCTGCCTGTGCCGCGACCACAAGATGCCGTTGCGCGTATTTAACATGAACAAGCCCGGCGCCCTGCTGAACATCGTGCATGGCGGCGCTGAAGGGACCCTGATCGAGGAAGGCCAACAATGATCAACGAAATCAAGAAAGACGCTCAAGAGCGCATGCAGAAATCTCTGGACTCTCTGAACCATGCATTTGGTCAGATTCGTACCGGCAAGGCTCACCCAAGCATTCTGGGTAGCGTGATGGTGCCGTACTACGGTGCAGACACTTCCATCACTCAAGTGGCCAACATCACGGTAAAAGACTCCCGGACCCTTCAGGTCGTGGCGTTTGAGCGCAATATGCTCGCGGCAGTCGACAAAGCGATCCAAAGTGCCGGTTTGAACCTCAACCCGACCAACCTGGGCGAGTTGCTGCTGATCTCCATGCCTGCCCTGACTGAAGAAACCCGCAAGGGCTTCACCAAGCAGGCGCGTAGCGCAGCTGAAGATGCCCGTGTTGCCGTGCGCAATATTCGTCGTGATGCACTTGGCGATCTGAAGAAGCTGGTCAAGGACAAGGAAATCAGCGAAGACGAAGAGCGTCGTGCCGCTGCTGATATCCAGAAGCTGACCGACAAGGCTGAGGCCGATATCGACGCAGCGACCAAGCAAAAAGAAGCGGACCTGATGGCCGTATAAGGGTCGCGTTTTCATGGAAAAGACCAAGCAGACTGCGCCGTCCGCGGTGCCGCGCCATGTCGCGATCATCATGGATGGTAACAATCGCTGGGCGAAAAAACGCTTTATGCCGGGTGTCGCCGGGCATAAAGCGGGCGTGGATGCAGTTCGTGCGGTGATTGAGGTGTGCGCCGAGGCCAAGGTCGAGGTGCTGACCCTGTTCGCCTTCTCCAGTGAAAACTGGCAGCGCCCGGCCGATGAGGTCAGCGCCTTGATGGACCTGTTCTTCAAGGCGTTGCGTCGCGAGGCCAAGCGCCTCAACGACAACAACATCAGCCTGCGCATCATTGGTGACCGTTCGCGTTTTCACCCCGAGCTTCAAGCAGCGATGCGTGAAGCCGAGGCGATTACCGCCGGCGCCAATCGCTTTATCCTGCAGATCGCCGCCAATTACGGCGGTCAGTGGGATATCGCGCAAGCTGCGCAGCGTCTGGCGCGGGAAGTCCAGGCCGGGCATCTGCGCCCGGAAGACATCACCCCGGAACTGTTGCAAACCTGTCTGGTGACCGGCGACCTGCCGTTGCCGGACTTGTGCATTCGTACCGGCGGTGAACACCGCATCAGCAATTTCCTGCTCTGGCAGCTGGCTTACACCGAGCTGTACTTCTCCGACCTGTTCTGGCCGGACTTCAAACACGACGCCATGCGCACCGCGCTGGCCGATTTCGCTTCTCGTCAGCGCCGCTTCGGTAAAACGAGCGAGCAGGTCGAGTCTGGAGCCCGGGTTTAATGCTTAAACAACGAATCATCACCGCACTGATCCTGCTGCCGATTGCCTTGTGCGGGTTTTTCCTGCTCGAAGGCTCCGGCTTTGCGCTGTTCATCGGGTTGGTCGTGACCCTGGGCGCATGGGAATGGGCTCGCCTGGCGGGTTTCACTGCCCAGCCGATTCGCGTGGCCTACGCCGCGGTGGTCGCACTGATGCTGTTTGTCATGCACATCCTTCCCGGGCTCGCGCCTTGGGTGTTGGGCGCCTCTGTGCTCTGGTGGGGCGTGGCGACGTACCTGGTGTTGACCTATCCGCGCTCCAGCGAACACTGGTCCAGTGCCGCCTGCAAACTGGTGATCGGCCTGCTGATCCTGTTGCCGGCTTGGCAAGGCCTGGTCCAGATCAAGCAAGAGCCGTTGGGCAACTGGCTGATCATGGCGGTCATGGTGCTGGTCTGGGGTGCCGACATCGGTGCTTACTTTTCCGGTCGCAAGTTCGGCAAGCGCAAGCTGGCGCCGCAGGTCAGTCCTGGCAAGAGCTGGGAAGGCGTCTATGGTGGCCTGGCGCTGAGCCTGGTGATCACGCTGGTGGTCGGCCTGGTCCGCGACTGGACGGTGGCGGAACTGCTTAAAGGTTTGGTCGGCGCTGCATTGATCGTGTTCATTTCGGTGGTGGGCGACCTCACTGAAAGCATGTTCAAGCGTCAGTCCGGGATCAAGGATAGCAGTAATCTGCTGCCGGGTCACGGCGGCGTGCTGGATCGCATCGACAGCCTGACGGCCGCGATTCCGGTCTTCGCGGTACTGTTGTGGATGGCAGCACCGTGAGCCGTCCACAGCAGATTACCGTTCTGGGGGCGACAGGCTCGATTGGCCTGAGCACCCTGGATGTCATTGCTCGTCATCCCGAGCGTTATCAAGTATTTGCGTTGAGCGGTTTTACTCGGTTGAGTGAACTGCTGGCCCTGTGTGTCCGGCATGCGCCGCGCTTTGCGGTCGTGCCTGAAGCCGCGGCTGCCCGTGTTTTGCAGGACGACTTGCGTGCTGCGGGCCTGTCGACTCAAGTGCTGGTGGGGGAGGAGGGGCTGTGTCAGGTCGCTGCCGACCCTGAAGTCGATGCGGTCATGGCGGCCATCGTCGGTGCGGCGGGCTTGCGTCCGACCCTGGCGGCGGTCGAGGCCGGCAAGAAGATCCTGCTGGCCAACAAAGAAGCGCTGGTGATGTCTGGCGCGTTGTTCATGCAGGCCGTGCGCAAAAGCGGTTCGGTGCTGCTGCCGATCGACAGCGAGCACAATGCGATTTTCCAGTGCATGCCCAATGATTTTGCCCGTGGTCTGGGTGCGGTCGGCGTGCGTCGGATTTTACTGACAGCCTCTGGTGGCCCTTTCCGGCAGACGCCGATGGCGGAATTGGCGCATGTTACCCCCGATCAGGCGTGTGCTCACCCGAACTGGTCCATGGGGCGCAAGATCTCGGTCGACTCGGCCAGCATGATGAACAAAGGGCTTGAGCTGATCGAAGCCTGCTGGTTGTTCGACGCCAAGCCTTCCCAGGTCGAAGTGGTGATTCACCCGCAGAGCGTTATCCACTCGCTGGTGGACTACATCGACGGTTCGGTGCTGGCGCAGCTGGGTAATCCGGACATGCGCACGCCGATTGCCAACGCTTTGGCCTGGCCGGAGCGCATCGACTCGGGGGTTGCGCCGCTGGATTTGTTTGCCATTGCGCGTCTGGATTTCCAGGCGCCCGATGAAGAGCGTTTCCCGTGCCTGCGCCTCGCGCGCCAGGCGGCAGAGGCTGGCAACAGCGCGCCGGCCATGCTCAACGCAGCAAATGAAGTGGCGGTCGCGGCCTTTCTCGACGGACGGGTTCGTTACCCGGAAATCGCGAGTATCATCGAGGAAGTCTTGAATCTTGAGCCTGTGGTTGCGGTGAATGATCTCGAGGCGGTGTTCACCGCAGACGCGAAGGCGCGTGTGCTGGCTGAACAGTGGTTGAGTCGTCACGGGCAATAAGTGCTGCAGTACGTTGGCCCAATGCAGCACTGGATAGGATTGCGGAGAAAGTAGATGAGCGCGCTCTATATGATTGTCGGCACCCTGGTAGCCCTGGGCGTGCTGGTCACCTTCCACGAATTCGGCCATTTCTGGGTCGCACGTCGCTGTGGGGTCAAAGTGCTGCGTTTCTCCGTGGGCTTTGGCATGCCATTGCTGCGCTGGCACGACAAGCAAGGCACCGAGTTCGTGCTGGCTGCCATTCCGCTGGGTGGCTACGTGAAGATGCTCGACGAGCGCGAAGGCGAAGTGCCGGCTGATCAGCTCGATCAATCCTTCAACCGCAAATCCGTCCGCCAGCGCATCGCCATCGTTGCCGCGGGCCCGATCGCCAACTTTTTGCTGGCCATGGTGTTTTTCTGGGTGCTGGCCATGCTCGGCAGTGAACAGATACGCCCAGTCATCGGCGCCGTCGAGTCAGGCAGCATCGCGGCCAAGGCCGGTTTGAGCGCAAATCAGGAAATCGTTGCCATCGACGGCGAGCCGACGTCCGGGTGGGCTGCGGTGAACCTGCAACTGGTCCGTCGCCTGGGCGAGAGCGGTACCCTGCAATTGTTGGTGCGGGAACAGGGCTCGACCGCTGATTCACCTCGCGAGCTGGCGCTGGATCACTGGCTTAAAGGTGCCGATGAGCCGGACCCGATTCGCTCGCTGGGCATTCGTCCGTGGCGTCCGGCGTTGCCGCCGATCCTGGCAGAACTTGATTCGAAAGGGCCGGCGCAAGCCGCAGGCCTGAAGACCGGTGATCGGCTGCTGGCCCTTGATGGCAAGGCGCTGGATGACTGGCAGCAAGTCGTCGATACCGTGCGTATGCATCCGGATACCAAAATCATGCTGCGCGTCGAGCGCGATGGTGCTCAAATCGACGTCCCTGTGACACTGGCGGCTCGTGGTGGCAGCAAAGCACCTACGGGTTACCTGGGTGCCGGGGTGAAAGCAGTCGATTGGCCACCAGAGATGATTCGCGAGGTCAGTTACGGTCCTGTAGCCGCGATTGGGGAGGGTGCCCGACGCACCTGGACCATGAGTGTACTGACCCTCGATTCGCTCAAGAAAATGTTGTTCGGCGAGCTCTCGGTAAAAAACTTGAGTGGACCGATAACCATTGCTAAAGTGGCGGGCGCTTCTGCCCAGTCGGGTGTCGCTGATTTCCTGAATTTCCTTGCTTATCTGAGTATTAGCTTGGGCGTTCTGAATTTGTTGCCCATTCCAGTACTGGATGGGGGGCATTTGTTGTTTTATCTGATCGAGTGGGTGCGTGGTCGCCCCTTGTCAGATCGGGTGCAGGGTTGGGGGATACAGATCGGTATCAGTTTGGTGGTCGGGGTGATGTTGCTTGCTCTGGTCAATGATCTGGGTCGACTGTAACGCTTCGCTGAATTGCGAATCTGCCGCATTTTGCGGCAGTTTGTTTATTGCCAGTTGGAATAAGAAAGGACTTCATGTAAC
>NZ_JBIWEL010000043.1:6980-20494 GCF_044762525.1 Pseudomonas sp. NPDC096950
GTATTGATGATCGCCGAAGTTCACGCCGAGTCCTTCACTATCTCTGATATTCGCGTCAATGGCCTCCAGCGGGTCTCCGCGGGTAGTGTCTTTGGTGCTTTGCCGTTGAACGTCGGTGAACAGGCGGATGATCGTCGCCTGGTGGAATCCACTCGTGCGTTGTTCAAAACCGGTTTCTTTCAAGATATCCAGCTGGGTCGCGAAGGCAATGTCCTCGTTATCACGGTAGTCGAGCGTCCGTCGGTCGCCAGTATCGAGATCGAGGGTAACAAGGCCATCTCCACTGAAGACCTGATGAAGGGCCTCAAGCAATCCGGTCTTTCCGAAGGCGAGATCTTCCAGCGCGCCACCCTCGAAGGTGTGCGTAACGAACTGCAGCGCCAGTACGTCGCTCAGGGTCGCTACTCGGCGACTGTCGACACCGAAGTGGTGGCGCAGCCGCGTAACCGCGTTGCGTTGAAGGTCAACATCAACGAAGGCACCGTTGCGGCTATCCAGCACATCAACGTGGTGGGTAACACGGTCTTCCCTGATGACGACCTGATCGACCTCTTCGAACTCAAGACCACCAACTGGCTGTCGTTCTTCAAGAACGATGACAAGTACGCTCGTGAGAAGCTTTCCGGTGACCTGGAGCGTCTGCGCTCCTACTACTTGGACCGCGGCTATATCAACATGGATATCGCTTCGACCCAGGTGTCCATCACCCCGGACAAGAAACACGTCTACATCACGGTCAACGTCAACGAAGGCGAGAAGTACACCGTTCGTGACGTGAAGCTCAGCGGTGACCTGAAGGTGCCTGAAGACCAGGTCAAGTCCCTGCTGCTGGTTCAGAAAGGCCAGGTGTTCTCGCGCAAGCTGATGACCACGACTTCCGAACTGATCACCCGTCGTCTCGGTAACGAGGGCTACACCTTCGCCAACGTCAACGGCGTGCCTCAGCCACACGATGACGACCACACGGTAGACATCACCTTCGCCGTTGATCCAGGCAAGCGTGCCTACGTGAACCGCATCAACTTCCGTGGCAACACCAAGTCCGAAGACGAAGTGCTGCGTCGTGAAATGCGTCAGATGGAAGGCGGCTGGGCTTCGACCTACCTGATCGACCAATCCAAGACCCGTCTTGAGCGCTTGGGCTTCTTTAAAGAAGTGAACGTTGAAACCCCGGCCGTGCCAGGTGTGGACGACCAGGTTGATGTGAACTACAGCGTAGAAGAGCAGGCTTCCGGTTCGATTACCGCCAGTGTCGGTTTCGCCCAGAGTGCCGGTCTGATCCTCGGTGGTTCGATCACCCAGAACAACTTCCTGGGTACCGGTAACAAGGTCAGCATTGGCCTGACCCGAAGCGAATACCAGAGCCGCTATAACTTCGGTTATGTCGACCCGTACTGGACTGCTGACGGCGTGAGCCTGGGTTACAACGCGTTCTATCGCACCACTGACTACAAAGACCTCGACGTCGACGTAGCCAGCTATGCAGTAGACAGCCTGGGTGCTGGCGTGAGCGTCGGTTACCCGATCAGCGAAACGTCGCGCCTGACCTTCGGCCTGACTGCGCAACAAGACAAGATCAAGACTGGCCTGTACACCGTTGACGAGATCTTCGACTTCGTTAACAAGGAAGGCGACAACTACCTGAACTTCAAGGCGTCGGCCGGTTGGTCCGAGTCCACCCTGAACAAAGGCGTGCTGGCAACTCGTGGTCACTCCCAGAGCCTGACCCTGGAAACCACTACCCCGGGCAGCGACTTGTCGTTCTTCAAGCTCGACTACCGTGGCCAGTTGTTCCAGCCGTTGACTGAAAACTACACCATGCGCCTGCACACCGAATTGGGTTATGGCGACGGTTATGGTTCGACCGACGGCTTGCCGTTCTATGAAAACTACTATGCTGGTGGTTTCAACTCGGTACGTGGCTTCAAGGACAGCACCCTGGGGCCTCGCAGTACACCAAGTACCGGCAAGAACCCAGGCACCGCAGTCGATCCGGACCAGGATCCACTGCCGTTCGGTGGCAACGTCCTGATCCAGGGTGGTGTGGAAGTTCTCTTCCCTCTGCCATTCGTCAAGGATCAGCGCTCCCTGCGCACTTCGGTATTCTGGGACGTGGGTAACGTGTTCGACTCGCAGTGCAAATCGCCAACGAACGCCGATGGTTCGAAAGCCAATACGCAGTGCAACGACATCAGCCTGAGCAACATGGCCAGTTCCGTCGGTGTCGGCGTGACCTGGGTTACCGCACTGGGCCCTCTGAGCTTCGCGTTGGCCATGCCGATCAAGAAACCGGATGACGCTGAAACTCAAGTGTTCCAATTCTCCCTCGGCCAGACGTTCTAAGCGTCTGACCCAAGATAACGACAATGGATTTTGTAGGAGTGCATCGTGCGTAAGTTGACTCAATTGGTTCTCCTGGCGACCGTACTGGTAGCAGGCCCGGCTTTTGCCGACATGAAAATCGCCGTTCTGAACTATCAGATGGCCCTGCTGGAATCGGACGCGGCCAAGAAGTACGCCGTGGATGCCGAGAAGAAGTTCGGTCCGCAACTGACCAAGCTGAAAACTCTGGAAAGCAGTGCCAAAGGTATCCAGGACCGTCTGGTAGCCGGTGGCGACAAGATGCAGCAAGGCGAGCGTGAGCGTCTGGAGCTTGAATTCAAGCAAAAGGCCCGTGACTTCCAGTTCCAGTCCAAGGAATTGAACGAAGCCAAAGCCGTTGCCGATCGTGAAATGCTGAAGCAGCTCAAGCCGAAACTGGACAGTGCTGTGGAAGAAGTTATCAAGAAAGGTGCTTTTGACCTGGTCTTCGAGCGTGGCGCAGTGATTGATGTCAAGCCTCAGTACGACATCACTCGCCAGGTTATCGAGCGCATGAATCAGCTGAAGTAATCCATGACAGCGACTATAAAGCTCGGCCAATTGGCCGAGTTCCTCGGCGCCACCCTACGTGGCGACCCGGAGAAAGAAATTACTGGGCTAGCCACTTTGCAAGAGGCTGGCCCAGCTCAGTTGAGCTTTCTGGCAAACCCTCAATACCGCAAATACCTGCCGGACAGCAAAGCTGCAGCCTTGTTGCTGAAAGCGGCTGACGCCGAAGGTTTTGCCGGTAATGTGCTGGTCGTGCCGGATCCTTACCTGGCTTACGCCCGTGTTTCCCATCTGTTCGATCCCAAGCCAAAGGCTGCTGCCGGTATTCATCCGACAGCGGTGGTAGCGGCGGACGCGGTGGTAGACCCGGCAGCAAGCATTGGTGCCTTTGTGGTGATCGAAAGCGCCGCGCGTATTGCGGCGGGCGTGACCGTTGGGGCGCATTGCTTCATCGGTGCGCGTAGCGAGATTGGCGAGGGCGGCTGGCTGGCTCCACGGGTCACGCTGTACCACGACGTGCGCATTGGCAAACGTGTAGTGATTCAGTCGGGCGCGGTTCTCGGTGGCGAAGGTTTCGGTTTTGCCAACGAGAAAGGTGTCTGGCAGAAAATCGCCCAGATTGGTGGTGTCCTGGTCGGTGACGACGTGGAGATTGGCGTGAATACCGCCATCGACCGTGGTGCGCTGGCCGATACCGTTCTTGGCAATGGTGTGAAGCTCGACAATCAGATTCAGATCGCCCATAACGTGCAGGTCGGTGATCACACCGCCATGGCAGCGTGCGTGGGGATTTCCGGCAGCACCAAGATCGGCAAGCATTGCATGCTCGCTGGTGGTGTAGGGCTGGTGGGGCATATCGAGATTTGCGACAACGTTTTCCTGACCGGGATGACCATGGTGACCCACTCGATTACCGAGCCGGGCTCCTATTCTTCCGGTACAGCCATGCAACCGGCTGCCGAGTGGCGCAAAAGCGCGGCACGCATCCGTCAGCTCGATGACATCGCGCGGCGTCTGCGACAACTGGAAAAGCGTGTAGGGGAAGTGACCCCTGACGGTAATGCTTCATCAGATGGCTGATACCATTTCCATATCAAGTGTGCACAGCCGCTAGACTGCCTCCTTGATTTGCTAGAGGGGTGCGCTTCAGTCGCGCGCTCCCAATCTTTACATAGGCTTCCCCCCGAAATGATGGACATCAACGAGATTCGCGAATACCTGCCTCACCGTTACCCGTTCCTGCTGGTGGACCGGGTTGTGGAACTGGACGTGGAAGGCAAGCGCATTCGCGCCTACAAGAATGTCAGCATCAACGAGCCATTCTTCAACGGTCACTTTCCTGCGCATCCAATCATGCCGGGCGTGTTGATCATCGAAGCCATGGCCCAGGCTGCCGGGATCCTTGGTTTCAAGATGCTGGACGTGAAACCGGCCGACGGCACCCTTTACTACTTCGTCGGCTCCGACAAGCTGCGTTTCCGTCAGCCGGTGTTGCCGGGTGATCAGTTGATCCTCGAAGCCAAGTTCCTGAGCTGCAAGCGCCAGATCTGGAAGTTCGAGTGCCAGGCTTCGGTCGACGGCAAGCCAGTCTGCTCCGCTGAAATCATCTGCGCGGAACGCAAACTATGAGTTTGATTGACCCTCGCGCAATCATCGATCCGACGGCCGTACTGGCCGAGGGTGTCGAAGTCGGCCCTTGGTCGATCGTCGGCGCAGGTGTGGAAATCGGCGAGGGGACAGTGATCGGGCCGCATGTGATTCTCAAGGGCCCGACCCGAATCGGTAAGCATAACCGCATCTACCAGTTTTCCTCGGTAGGTGAGGACACGCCCGATCTGAAATACAAAGGCGAAGAAACTCGCCTGGTCATTGGTGACCATAACGTCATCCGCGAAGGCGTGACGATTCACCGTGGCACCGTGCAGGACCGTTCGGAAACCACCCTGGGTGATCACAACCTGATCATGGCCTATGCGCACATCGGCCATGACAGCGTTATCGGCAACCACTGCATCCTGGTCAACAACACTGCGTTGGCCGGCCATGTGCACGTCGAGGACTGGGCGATCCTGTCCGGCTTCACCCTGGTTCACCAGTATTGCCACATCGGCGCCCACAGCTTTTCCGGCATGGGTACCGCCATCGGCAAGGACGTCCCCGCGTATGTCACGGTGTTCGGTAACCCCGCCGAAGCCCGCAGCATGAACTTCGAAGGCATGCGCCGTCGCGGTTTCAGCGAAGATGCGATTCACGCCCTGCGTCGTGCCTATAAGGTGGTTTATCGCCAGGGCCTGACGGTCGAGCAGGCGCTCACCGAACTGGCCGAGCCCTCGGCACAGTTCCCGGAAGTCGCGGTGTTCCGTGACTCCATCCAGTCTTCGACCCGCGGCATCACCCGTTAATCATGGCTAATCTGCGTATTGCGCTGGTAGCGGGTGAGGCTTCCGGCGACATCCTTGGCGCGGGTTTGATGCGTGCACTCAAGGCACAGCATCCGGCGGTGGAGTTCATTGGCGTTGGTGGCCCGTTGATGCAGGCCGAGGGGTTGACCTCCTACTTCCCGATGGAACGACTTTCGGTCATGGGTCTGGTGGAAGTGCTGGGTCGCTTGCGCGAGCTGATGGGCCGGCGCAAGAAGCTGATCGCCGACCTGATCGCCGAGAAACCGGACGCGTTCATCGGCATCGACGCCCCGGACTTCAACCTCAATATCGAACTCAAGCTGCGTCAGGCCGGGATCAAGACCGTGCATTACGTCAGCCCGTCGGTCTGGGCCTGGCGGCAGAAGCGGGTGCTGAAGATTCGCGAAGGCTGCGACCTGATGCTCACGCTTTTCCCGTTCGAAGCCAAATTCTATGAGGAGAAAGGCGTACCGGTTCGGTTCGTCGGGCACTCCCTGGCCGATGCCATTCCGCTGGAAGCCGATCGCGCTGCGGCGCGGGCCGAGCTGGGCCTGCCTGACGGGCCGCTGGTGGCGTTGATGCCGGGCAGCCGTGGCGGTGAAGTAGGGCGTCTCGGCGCGCTGTTCCTCGATACCGCCCAGCGCCTGCGTGCCCTGCGTCCTGGCGTGCGATTCGTCATGCCCTGCGCCAGCCCCGAACGCCGCGCCCAGCTCGAAGAGCTGCTGGCTGGCCGCGATCTGCCGCTGACCTTGCTCGACGGCAAATCCCATCTGGCCCTGGCAGCCTGCGACGCCGTGTTGATCGCCTCCGGAACCGCTACGCTTGAAGCGTTGTTGTACAAGCGGCCGATGGTCGTCGCTTATCGCCTGGCGCCGCTGACGTTCTGGATTCTCAAGCGCATGGTGAAAAGCCCTTACGTCTCGCTGCCCAACCTGCTGGCCCAGCGCCTGCTGGTGCCCGAGTTGTTGCAAGACGATGCGACGGTTGAAGCCCTGGCCCAGACCTTGTCGCCGCTGATCGAGGGCGGTGAAGAACAGACTCGGGGCTTCGATGAAATCCACCGGACCTTGCGTCTGGATGCCTCCAACCAGGCGGCGGATGCCGTGCTGAAACTGATCGGACAAGTACAATGAATAAGACAAGCATGCAAATGGGGCTGGATTTCACCTTGGTCGCTGAAGTGGAAGACTTGGTAGCCGGTGTCGATGAAGTCGGTCGCGGCCCGCTCTGCGGCGCCGTGGTCACGGCTGCGGTGATTCTCGACCCGAATCGGCCGATCCTGGGCCTGAACGATTCGAAGAAGCTCACCGAAGCCCGCCGCGAAAAGCTTTACGACGAAATCTGCGAGAAGGCCCTGAGCTGGCATATCGCTCGCGCCGAAGTCGAAGAAATCGACGAACTGAACATTCTGCATGCCACCATGCTGGCCATGCAGCGCGCCATCGAGGGCCTGCACATTCAGCCGAAACTGGCGATGATCGACGGCAACCGCTGCCCGAAACTGTCCATGCGCGCCGAAGCGGTCGTGCAGGGCGACGGCAAGGTACCGGCCATCGCCGCGGCATCGATTCTGGCCAAGGTCAGCCGCGACCGTGAAATGGCCGCTTTCGAATTGATTTACCCGGGTTACGGGATCGGTGGCCATAAAGGCTACCCGACCCCCGTTCATCTGGAAGCCTTGGCACGCTTGGGGCCAACGCCGATTCACCGACGCTCGTTCGCCCCGGTTCGCCTGGCCTACGAGGCGCGGGAAAACCTGATCGAGAGTTAGTCGCAAGGCTGATGTTTTTATCAAGGCCCGGTACAATCCGGGCCTTGTTGTTTTCATGACATAACGCAGGATCACTATGCCGGCTTCATTCGTTCACCTACGCCTGCACACTGAATATTCCCTGGTCGACGGTCTGGTGCGGATCAAACCGCTGGTCAAGACCCTGGTCGGCATGAACATGCCTGCCGTGGCGGTCACTGACCAGAACAACATGTGTTCCCTGGTCAAATTCTATAAAGCTTCCATGGGCGCGGGCATCAAGCCGATCTGCGGCGCCGACCTGTGGCTGTCGAACAAGGATCCGGACAACCCGTTGAGTCGGATCAGTCTGCTGGCGATGAACGCCGTGGGCTATCGCAACCTCACCGAGCTGATTTCCCGCGGTTTCATCGACGGTCAGCGCAATGGCTCGATCATCATCGAGCGCGAGTGGGTGGCCGAAGCCAGCGAAGGCTTGATCATGCTGTCGGCGGCGAAAGAGGGCGAGATCGGCCTGGCCATGCTCGGCGGCAACCCGGCGGAAGCGGAAACCCTGGCCCGCGAATGGATGGCGGTGTTCCCGGATCGCTTCTATCTGGAAATCCAGCGCACCAACCGTCCCAATGACGAAGAACAATTGCACGGCGCCGTGGCCCTGGCTGAGAAGATCGGCGCGCCTTTGGTGGCGACCAACGACGTGCGCTTCATCAAGCAGGAAGACTTCGAAGCCCACGAAACCCGCGTTTGCATCGGTGAAGGCCGCGCCCTCGACGATCCGCGGCGTTCGAAAAACTACAGCGATCAGCAATACCTCAAAAGCGCCGAGGAAATGGCCGAGCTGTTCAGCGACATTCCCGAGGCGCTGGAAAACACCGTCGAGATTGCCAAGCGCTGCAATATCGAAGTGAAACTGGGCAAGCACTTCCTGCCCAACTTCCCGATTCCCGATGGCATGACCATCGACGAGTATTTCCGCAAGGTGTCCTTCGATGGCCTGGAAGAGCGCCTGAGCGTTCTCCTGCCTAAAGACACCACCGAAGACTACGAAGCCAAGCGCCAGGTCTACGTCGACCGGCTGAATTTCGAGCTGGATATCATTATCCAGATGGGGTTCCCCGGTTACTTCCTGATCGTGATGGACTTTATCCAGTGGGCCAAGAGCAACGGCGTGCCGGTAGGTCCGGGCCGGGGGTCGGGTGCCGGGTCGCTGGTGGCTTATGTGCAGAAAATCACCGACCTCGATCCGCTGGAATATGACCTGCTGTTCGAGCGTTTCCTTAACCCGGAACGGGTATCGATGCCCGACTTCGACGTCGACTTCTGCATGGATGGTCGTGACCGGGTTATTGAATACGTGGCCGAAAAGTACGGTCGCAACGCGGTAAGCCAGATCATCACCTTCGGTTCCATGGCCGCCAAGGCTGTGGTCCGCGACGTGGCGCGGGTGCAGGGCAAGTCCTACGGTCTGGCGGATCGTCTGTCGAAGATGATTCCGTTCGAAGTCGGCATGACCCTGGAAAAAGCCTACGAACAAGAAGAAATCCTGCGTGACTTCATCAAGGTCGATGAAGAAGCCGCGGAAATCTGGGAAATGGCCCGCAAGCTCGAAGGCGTTGTGCGTAACGTTGGCAAGCACGCCGGTGGTGTGGTTATCGCACCGACCAAGCTGACTGACTTCTCGCCGATCTATTGCGACGAGGCCGGTGATGGCCTGGTAACCCAGTTCGACAAGGACGACGTTGAGGCCGCCGGTCTGGTGAAGTTCGACTTCCTCGGCCTGCGGACGCTGACGGTTATCGACTGGGCGCTGAAAACCATCAACCGCGATCGGGCCAAGGTCGATCAGCCGCCGCTGGACATCGCGTTCATCCCGCTGGACGACAAACCGACTTACACGCTGCTGCAAAAAGCTGAAACCACTGCGGTGTTCCAGCTCGAGTCCCGGGGTATGAAAGAGCTGATCAAAAAGCTCAAGCCCGACTGCCTGGAAGACTTGATCGCACTCGTGGCCCTGTTCCGTCCGGGCCCGCTGCAATCGGGCATGGTGGACGACTTTATCAACCGTAAGCACGGTCGCGCCGAACTGGCGTACCCGCACTCGGACTACCAGTACGAAGGCCTCAAGCCCGTATTGGCGCCGACTTACGGCATCATCCTGTATCAGGAACAGGTGATGCAGATTGCCCAGGTCATGGCCGGTTACACCCTCGGCGGTGCGGACATGCTGCGTCGGGCCATGGGTAAGAAAAAACCCGAAGAAATGGCCAAGCAGCGCGGCGGTTTCATTGAAGGTTGCGCCACCAACAATATCGACGCCGACCTTGCCGGTAACATTTTCGACCTGGTAGAGAAATTCGCCGGTTACGGCTTCAACAAGTCTCACTCCGCCGCTTACGGTCTGGTGTCTTACCAGACGGCATGGCTGAAAACCCACTACCCGGCGCCGTTCATGGCCGCGGTACTGTCGGCGGATATGCACAACACCGACAAGGTCGTGACCTTGATCGAAGAAATTCGCACCATGAAGCTGCGTCTCGACGCGCCGGATGTGAATACTTCGGAATTCAAGTTCACGGTGAATGACGAGGGCCGGATCATCTACGGCCTCGGCGCGATCAAGGGCGTGGGCGAAGGTCCGGTCGAAGCCATCACCGAGGCGCGTCAGGCCGGTCCATTCAAGGACCTGTTCGACTTCTGCGCCCGTGTCGATCTCAAACGCATTAACAAGCGCACCCTGGACGGTTTGATCCGCAGCGGCGCGCTGGATCGTCTCGGTCCGTACTTCCATGACGAGCAGAAAGCCTATCAGGCCAACATTGACCGCAACCGCGCGGTCCTGCTGAACGCCATGGAAGGGGCGATCAAGGCCGCCGAACAGACCCTGCGTACCAAAGACAGCGGACACGTTGACCTGTTTGGCGGCCTGTTCGTCGAAGAAGACGCCGATGTCTACGCCAATAACCGCAAGGCCAAGGAACTGACCCTCAAGGAACGCCTGAAAGGGGAGAAAGACACCCTTGGCCTGTACCTGACCGGTCATCCGATCGACGAGTATGAAGGCGAGATCCGTCGCTTCGCCCGTCAACGCATCATCGACCTGAAACCGGCGCGGGATACGCAGACGGTCGCAGGCATGATCATCGCGTTGCGGGTGATGAAGAACAAAAAGGGCGACAAGATGGGTTTCATCACCCTTGATGACCGCTCGGGCCGGATCGAAGCGTCGCTGTTCGCCGAGGCGTTCCATTCCGCACAGTCGCTGTTGCAGACTGACGCGATGGTGGTGGTCGAAGGCGAAGTCAGCAACGATGACTTCTCCGGTGGCTTGCGACTGCGGGTCAAGCGGGTGATGAGCATGGAAGATGCGCGCACCAACCTGGCCGAAAGCCTGCGCCTGAAGCTGCACACCCAGGATCTGAAAGGCGATCAGCTACGCTGGCTCGGTGAGCTGTTCAAGCGTCACCGCGGCGCGTGCCCGATCACCATGGAGTACACCAGTCCTGATGCGAAGGCCTTGCTGCAGTTCGGCGAGACCTGGCGGATCGACCCTGCGGATGCCTTGATTCAAGCCCTGCGTGACCAGTTCGGGCGAGACAACGTCTTCCTCCAATACCGTTGACGGTCAGGCGTCTTTGAATGGCCCTGATCTCGACCTGAATTTTTAATCTCGACCTGAACGCGCCTCTCCCTTAAGGTAGGGCGCGAATAGACAACCGGCCGGCCCAAGCTCTCTTGGATGTCGACCCAAGACGGACGCCTATGAACCCGAATTTTCTAGATTTCGAACAGCCGATCGCCGACCTGCAAGCCAAGATCGAAGAGTTGCGCTTGGTCGGTAATGACAATTCGCTGAATATCGGCGATGAGATCTCCCGCCTGCAGGACAAAAGCAGCACCTTGACCGAAGACATCTTCGGCAAGCTGACCAGCTGGCAGATCGCGCGTCTGGCGCGTCACCCGAAACGTCCATACACCCTGGACTACATCGAACACATCTTCACCGAGTTCGACGAACTGCACGGCGACCGTCACTTCTCCGACGACGCTGCTATCGTCGGCGGCATTGCCCGTCTGGACGATGAACCGGTGATGATCATCGGCCACCAGAAAGGCCGTGAAGTGCGCGAGAAGGTTCGCCGCAACTTCGGCATGCCGCGTCCGGAAGGCTACCGCAAGGCTTGCCGCCTGATGGAAATGGCCGAGCGTTTCAAAATGCCGATCCTGACCTTCATCGACACCCCGGGTGCTTATCCGGGTATCGACGCTGAAGAGCGCAACCAGAGCGAAGCGATTGCCTGGAACCTGCGCGTCATGGCACGCCTGAAGACTCCGATCATCGCCACCGTCATCGGTGAAGGTGGTTCCGGTGGTGCATTGGCGATCGGTGTTTGCGATCAGTTGAACATGCTGCAGTACTCGACCTATGCGGTGATTTCGCCGGAAGGTTGCGCATCGATCCTGTGGAAAACCGCCGAGAAAGCCCCGGATGCCGCTGAAGCCATGGGCATCACCGCCGAGCGCTTGAAAGGCCTGGGTATCGTCGACAAAGTAATCGGCGAACCTCTGGGCGGCGCCCATCGCGACCCGGCTGCTGCGGCAGCGTCGATCCGTGCCGAGCTGAGCTCGCAACTGGCAATGCTGAAGAAGTTCGATAACGAAGCCCTGTTGGCCCGTCGTTACGAGCGTCTGATGAGCTACGGTCTCTGATCTGATCTCGCTGTACCCATGTGGGAGCGGGCTTGCTCGCGAAAGCGGTATAACATTCAACGTGTGTGTTGAGTGTTAGGCTGCCTTCGCGAGCAAGCCCGCTCCCACATTTGTTTTGTGTGAAGTGATCGATATGAGCCAGTCCATGATTGATCTGTCTGCCAGGCTTCTGCCGAACCTCAAGCCTTGGCGCACCGCGACAACCTGGCGCGTCGCCTTCTCCGGCGGCCTCGACTCTACCGTCCTGCTGCACCTTCTTGCACACCTCGCCAACACCCAATCCTTGCCGACGCTCAGCGCTATCCATGTTCACCATGGTCTTCAGGCTGCGGCCGATGCGTGGCCGGCGCATTGTCAGTCGGTCTGTGATGCGCTGGGTGTGCCGCTGGAGGTTGTCCACGTTCAGGTCCGGTCGGGCGCCAGCGTTGAGCGTGCCGCCCGGGATGCGCGTTATGGCGCCTTCAGTGCGGCGACTCTCGCCAATGAAGTGCTGCTGACCGCCCAGCACCGTGACGATCAGGCCGAAACCCTGCTGTTTCGACTGTTGCGCGGGGCCGGGGTGCGAGGGTTGTCAGGGATGCCAAGTGAGCGAGCGTTGGGGGCTGGGCATTTGCTGCGGCCGCTATTGGATGTCACTCGGGCGGAGCTTGAGGCGTATGCCGCCGCGCACCAATTGAGCTGGATCGAAGATCCCTCGAATGAGGATCGGCAGTTTTCGCGCAATTACCTGCGGCATCAGGTGTTCCCGGTGTTAACCGAGCGTTGGCCGCAAGCGCAGGCGACCATGGCCCGCAGTGCAGCGCATCTGCGTGAAGCCCAGGGGTTGCTCGATGAGCTGGCGTTGATTGATCTCGGCGAGGCGTGCAGCCGCAGTGATTTCGATTGGCTGGGTTTGCCGTCCCTGGAACTGGCGTCGCTGGAAAAGCTGTCTGCCGCTCGCCAACGGAATGCATTGAGTCACTGGTTGGCGACCCGGACGCGTCTGCCCGACAGTGACCATTGGTCGGGTTGGCAGGATCTTCGCGATGCCACCGGCGATGCCCGTCCGGTCTGGCGGCTGGCGGATGGTGAATTGCATCGCGCGAGCGGGCGTATCTGGTGGTTGTCCGGTCCATGGTTGCGCACGCCGCCGGTGGTCGGGCGCTGGGCCGATCCCACGTCGCCGCTGGCGTTGCTCGATAACGGCCGGCTTTCAATGACCGGGCAAATCCCCGATGGCCCGTTGCATATCCGCTATCGTGGAGGCGGTGAAATCATGCATCTGCCTGAGCGTGGTCACCGCGACCTGAAGCGTTTGCTTAATGAAAGTGGGGTACCGTTGTTTGCCCGTGGCAGATTGCCGCTGCTCTACCGCGGCGAGCAATTGCTGGCGGTGGCGGGTTTGCGGGGGTTGAACGGCAGTGCGCGGGATGGCTGGAATTTACATTGGCAGCCGCCGAGCGAAGATCAAGGTTTGAGCTGAAAGGGGCTTTCCGGTAGACTACGCTCCCTTCTTGATACAACTTCTGTGGATTCGCCTGAATTGCAGGAGTTGCCGATTACCAAGCAGTCTTTGCTGGGCGATTCCAAAAAATGTGTAGCGAGCAACGCACCGGTGTTTCATCTCCCGGTCTGTCCCAACGCGGCGGTTTTTTTGAAAGATGCACTGTGATTAATGCAGGTGATCGGGGGCTTCGGCCTTCCTTCGCTTTCCCCGGCGGCTCGGACCGCTTTAACGCAGACTTCTAGGGTTTTTCTTGAAGCGCTACATATTCTTCACTGGCGGTGTTGTTTCTTCATTGTGG
>NZ_JBIWEL010000044.1:0-19051 GCF_044762525.1 Pseudomonas sp. NPDC096950
ATCCGGCATGCCGAACAGTTCGACCGCATTGGCCGCCTTCACGCTGCCGCCGTATAGAAGCCGCACACCTTGTGCGACTTCAGAATTCTCTGCCGCCAACTGGGCGCGAATGGCTGCGTGCACATCCTGCGCCTGTTGCGGCGAAGCAGTCAGCCCAGTGCCAATGGCCCAGACCGGCTCGTAAGCGATTACTGCCTTTGCAAAAACCTCAACACCCAGCCCCTCGATGATGCTGCCCAGCTGACGCCCGACAACCTCAAGAGTTTTACCGGCTTCGCGCTGCTCAAGGGTTTCCCCTATACACAACACCGGAATCAAGCCACATGCCTGTGCCGCTGCGAACTTGCGAATGAGTGTTTCATCATTCTCGCCGATGATCTGGCGGCGTTCGGAATGTCCGACGAGCACCAGGGAGCAACCTTCATCAGCCAACTGACTCGCAGCAACCTCACCAGTCAGTGCACCTTGTTTGGATTCCACCGCAGCGTTCTGCGCGCCGACCTTGATCGACTTGCCTTCCAGACCGTCAATCACCTGATTGACATGCAAGAAAGACGGGAATACCGCTACATCAACACCGCTCGGCAAGGCCAGATTACGCAAGCCTTCGATCAGCTCAGCGACGCTGGCGCGGGTACCGTGCATCTTCCAGTTACCAGCTACCATAGGGCGACGCATGCTGTACCTCGTCGGTCAAAGTGGGCGCAGATGTTACCCAACACAATCATGGCTGGCAAGCCGAATTCAGGCAGAAACTTCAGTAACCAGTTTTGCCAGCTCTTCGGCATAACCACGAACCTGTGTTTCGTCCTCGCCTTCGACCATCACCCGCACCAGCGGCTCTGTCCCCGACTTGCGCAACAGCACACGCCCGCGACCGGCCATGGCCTGGGTGACACGCTCACTGGCCTCCTTGACCGATGGATGATCGAGGGGGCTCGCACCACCACCGAAACGGACATTGATCAGCACCTGCGGACATTTGCGCAGCGCCTGGCGGGCTTGAGCCAACCCTTCGGAGCGGGTCTTCAGCGCCATCAACACCTGCAGCGCAGCGATGATTGCATCACCGGTGGTGGTGTGGTTGAAGCAGACGATATGTCCGGAGTTCTCGCCTCCGACCAGCCAGTTGCGTTCCAGCAGGTCGGCGATCACATAACGGTCACCAACATTGGCGCGCACGAAAGGAATCGCCAGGTCCGCCAGAGCCAGTTCCAGCCCCAGGTTGCTCATCAACGTACCGACTACACCGCCCTGCAACTTGCCGCGCTCATGCAGATCGCGAGCAATGATGAACAGCAGCTCGTCGCCATCGACGACAGCGCCGGTGTGATCGACCATCAGGACCCGATCGCCATCACCGTCGAAGGCAATACCCAGATCGGCATGCTCGGCCAGCACCGCGGCTTGCAACTGACCCATATGGGTCGAACCGCAATTATCATTGATGTTCAGGCCGTTTGGCTGCGCGGAAAGCACAACAACGTCGGCGCCCAACTCACGAAATACGCTAGGCGCCACTTTGTAGGTCGCGCCATGGGCACAGTCGATCACGATTTTCAGGCCGGTGAAGCTGGTGCCCGTCGGGACGCTGCTCTTGCAGAATTCAATATAACGACCCGATGCGTCGTTGATGCGCGATACCTTACCGATCTTGCTCGACTCAACCACAGTCATCGGGGTATCGAGCAACTCTTCGATCATCAGCTCGACTTCGTCCGGAAGCTTGGTGCCCTTCCCGGAAAAAAATTTGATGCCATTGTCATCATGAGGATTGTGCGAAGCACTGATCACGATGCCGGCCTCGGCATGGAACGTCCGAGTCAGATAAGCGATGGCAGGCGTCGGCATCGGCCCCAGCAGCATCACATCAGCGCCTGCGGAGGTAAGCCCGGCTTCAAGCGCCGACTCGAACATGTACCCGGAGATACGCGTGTCCTTGCCTACCAGCACCTTGCACGCACCCATTTTGCGGAATGCCATGCCAGCTGCCCAGCCGAGTTTGAGCATGAAGTCCGGGGTGATCGGATATTCGCCGACCCGACCACGAATGCCGTCGGTACCAAAATATTTCTTCGTCATAAGTGCTCCATCATTCTTATTCGGCTGATTCCACTGCGGCGATCATCCGCACCACATCGACTGTTTCGGCCACATCGTGGACGCGCAATATACGCGCCCCCTTGACCGAAGCCAGCGCTGCGAGCGCCAGACCGCCAAAAAGGCGCTCTCCAACCGGACGATTCAACGCCTGCCCAATCATGCTCTTTCGCGAAACCCCGACTAACAGGGGCCGCCCCAAGGCATGCAAGGCTTCCATATGTTTAAACAAGCTTAGATTGTGCTGCAGGGTTTTCGCGAAGCCAAACCCCGGGTCAAGAATAATCCGCTCGGCCGCAATCCCCACCGACGCACATTGCTCCATGCGCTCGGCGAGAAACTCGCCAACTTCTTTCGTCACATCCCGATACTGCGGATTGTCCTGCATGTCGCCCGGCTCGCCGAGCATATGCATCAGGCATACAGGAAGACCGGTGGCCGCCGCCGCATCCAGGGCTCCGTCACGCCGCAACGAACGCACATCATTGATCAACCCCGCCCCCAGTCGTGCAGTTTCGCGCATGACAGCCGGCGTGGAGGTATCAACAGAAATAATGACATCCAGCTCACGATTGATGCGCTCGACGATCGGCGCAACACGCTCAAGCTCTTCGAGCGGTGAAACCGCCCTGGCACCGGGCCGGGTCGACTCGCCCCCGACATCAATCAGCGTCGCGCCAGCCGCCACCATCGCTTCGGCGTGGCGCAAGGCCGCATCGAGCTGACTGTATCGGCCGCCATCGGAAAAGGAGTCGGGAGTGACATTGAGAATGCCCATAACATGCGTATGGGCCAAATCAAGAACCCGGTTGCCGCAAGGCAACCGGGTCAGGGACTGAACAGAAGTCATTTCAAACCTTAAACGTCAGCAGCCGGACCGCCAATCGGAGTTTCCGGACGCGGATCCTGCGCCACCGGAGGTGTTCCGGATGTGCCGGCACCACCGCCTGACCAGTCACGCGGCTCACGTGGCGTACGACCCGCCATGATGTCATCGATCTGATCAGCATCGATCGTCTCGTACTTCATCAGGGCATCTGCCATGGCGTCGAGCTTGTCACGGTTATCCGTGAGGATCTGCTTGGCCGTGCCGTAGCACTGATCAATGATGCTGCGTACTTCGGAATCGATCAGCTTGGCAGTCTCACCGGAGAAGCTTGCACTCTGACCGCCACCGCCGCGACCGAGGAACACTTCGCCCTCTTCTTCGGCATACATCAACGGACCGAGTTTTTCCGACAGACCCCATTTGGTCACCATGTTCCGCGCAATCTGACTTGCTCGCATGATGTCGTTGGATGCGCCGGTGGTAACGCCGTCGAAGCCCAGGGTCATCTCTTCAGCAATACGGCCGCCGTACAACGAGCAGATCTGACTGATCAGTGCACGCTTTGACAGGCTGTAGCGATCTTCTTCCGGCAGGAACATGGTCACGCCCAGCGCACGACCACGGGGAATGATCGACACTTTGTAGACCGGATCATGCTCAGGCACGACGCGACCGACGATAGCGTGACCAGCTTCGTGGTAAGCGGTGTTCTGCTTCTCTTTCTCGGACATGACCATCGATTTGCGCTCGGCGCCCATCATGATCTTGTCTTTAGCCAGCTCAAACTCCTTCATCTCGACGATGCGCTTGCCGGTACGGGCAGCGAACAACGATGCTTCGTTGACCAGGTTGGCCAGGTCGGCACCGGAGAAACCAGGTGTACCACGAGCAATCACGGCCGGAGCGACATCGTCACCCATTGGCACTTTGCGCATGTGGACCTTGAGAATCTGCTCACGACCACGGATGTCCGGCAGACCAACCACAACCTGACGGTCGAAACGGCCTGGACGCAGCAATGCAGGGTCCAGCACGTCCGGACGGTTGGTTGCGGCAATGACGATGATGCCATCATTCATTTCGAAGCCGTCCATCTCTACCAGCAACTGGTTGAGAGTCTGCTCGCGCTCATCGTGACCACCACCCATGCCGGCGCCACGGTGGCGACCAACGGCGTCGATTTCATCGATGAAGATGATGCATGGCGCGTGTTTCTTGGCTTGTTCGAACATGTCGCGGACACGGCTCGCACCGACACCCACGAACATCTCGACGAAATCGGAACCGGAGATGGTGAAGAACGGCACCTTGGCTTCGCCGGCAATCGCCTTGGCCAGCAAGGTTTTACCGGTACCCGGAGGACCGACCATCAGCACACCGCGAGGAATGCGACCGCCCAGGCGCTGGAACTTGCCTGGATCGCGCAGGAACTCGACCAGCTCACCGACTTCTTCCTTGGCTTCGTCGCAACCGGCAACGTCACCCAGGGTGGTTTTCACCTGGTCTTCGGAGAGCAGGCGCGCCTTGCTCTTGCCGAAGCTCATCGGCCCGCCCTTGCCACCGGCACCGCCCTGCATCTGCCGCATGAAGAACATGAAGACGGCGATGATCACCAGGATCGGAAAACTTGCGACCAGGAGCTGAGTCCAGATGCTTTGCTGTTCAGGCTGCTTGCCTTCAACCACTACGTGGTTGTCGACCAGATCGCCAATCAGGCCATTGTCCTGGATTGCCGGACGAATGGTCTTGAAGCTGTCGCCATCGTTGCGCTTGCCGGTAATCACATAGCCGTCTACGGCTACGCGCTCGACCTTGCCATCCTTGACCTGCTGGATGAAGTCGGAATAGTTGAGGGTCTGCGGCTCGTTAGGGCTGGAGAAGTTGTTCATCACCGTCACGAGGACAGCCGCGATGATCAACCACAGGATCAGATTCTTTGCCATATCGTTCAATTAACTACCCTCTGAAGCAAGCTCCGCTGTTGGCGCGCGCTTCGCATGATATTCACCGGCCTAACTTACTACATTACCTACGGCTCTGGCAGGCGCCGTCTGTAACCCTTTGTGAAACACTTTCTACACATTATTCGCTAATGCCCACGGGGCGAAATACGAAAAACCTATCGACCCGCTGAAAAACCTCGATTTACTCACTACGGCCGCGGTAGCCCCAAGCCAGCATGTATTGCTCGCGGGAGCTGCCACGGGAAGAGTCCGGCTTGATCATCTGGACCTTGTCGAATTTCTGACGAGTGTCCTTCACGTAAGCATCAAACCCTTCGCCCTGAAACACCTTGATCACGAAATTACCACCTGGCTTGAGTATGCGAGCTGCCAGATCAAGAGCCAGCTCACATAGAAACATGGCTTTTGGCATGTCCACCTCAGGCGTACCACTCATATTGGGGGCCATATCGGAAATCACAAGGTCCACCTGCGAATTACCCACGGCTTCAAGGATCTGAGCGAGCACGTCGTCCCGGGTGAAGTCACCCTGGATGAAGGTCACGTCCGGAATGCTGTCCATTTCCAGGATGTCCGAGGCGATCAGACGCCCTTGACCACCGATCAGCCGACTTGTGACCTGCGACCAGCCGCCTGGCGCCGCTCCCAGGTCGACAACGCTCATACCCGGACGGATCAGTTTGTATTTCTCCTGGACCTCCAGAAGCTTGTAACTCGCACGCGAGCGGTAACCATCCTTCTGCGCCTGTTTCACATAAGGATCATTGACATGTCTTTGCAGCCACTTAAGGCTTGTCTTGGAACGGGCCACGGGCCACCTCGAAAATAAAACGGGTCGTGATTAACTGGGCGGTCCCGGACTCGCTCGGGTAAACTGGCCGCCGCTTTTTACAAGATCAGACGCAGGGGTCAGATTATGCCGCTCAAACCAGAGCAGAAGAAACAATACAAATCCATTGGCCACCATCTGAAACCAGTTTTGACTGTGGCTGACAACGGTTTGACTGAAGGTGTGTTAGCCGAACTTGAACGCGCGCTGGCGGATCACGAGCTGATTAAAATCAAGCTCAACATCCTCGATCGCGAATCCCGCCTGGCAACCATTGCAGAAATTTGCAAGGCCGGCAAAGCGGACCTGGTTCAGGTCATCGGCAAGATGGCATTGATTTACCGCAAGAACTTCAGCGTCAACAAGCAGCTGTCGAACGTCCATCGCTTCGCGTGATGACAAGGGTCAAGGGTGTGCTTCGCGCACCCTGCCACTCCATCCAGGCACTGGTTGCAATACCAGCACCAGCCCGGAAAATCCCAGCACCAGATAGCTGAACGTTTCCCAGCGCACCGCTTGCGGCCAGCCAATGCGCACGATGAAAAACATCCCGCACGCATACAGCGACATCAGCAGCAGTTGCCCGCGAATATCGCGCCATAGACTGACAAGGCCCTCGGCCTGAATCAGCACCAAAGCCTGAAAAATCACACACGCTGTGGCGAATCCCACCATCAGCGCACCCAGCATGCCTTCAATTTCGTCGATCAGCAGCGGCGCCAGGCCAATCTGGCCCAGCACCGGCAGCAGACCGATATGCAACAACCACAGGCCGCCAACCCACAACATCTGAGTCAGTTGCCAAAGCATGGCGCCCGCACGAAGCGGACGCCTTCTTTCAGATGTGACGGACTTCGACAATCTCGTACTCGATAACGCCGCTAGGCGTTTTGACCGCGACCACGTCACCTTCTTCCTTAGCGATCAAGGCGCGAGCCAGTGGCGAACCCACCGAAATCTTGCCCAGTTTGAAGTCAGCCTCGTCCTCACCCACGATGTGGTAAGTGACGGTTTCGTCGGTTTCGACGTTGGCAATTTCAACGGTGGTGCCGAAAATCACTTTGCCAGTGTGAGGAATGGTCGTGACATCGATGATCACCGCGTTCTGCATGCGGCCTTCGATGTCACGGATCCGCGCCTCGACCATACCCTGCTGCTCGCGAGCAGCGTGGTATTCGGCGTTTTCCTTCAGGTCACCCAACTCGCGGGCCGTGCCGATGTCCTGGCTGAGCTTCGGACGGACGACCTTGGTCAGGTGAGCGTGTTCTTCTTCCAGGGCTTTGGCACCCTGGACGGTCATTGGGTATTTGATCATGCCTTCAATCCTGCGTGTAGGTCCTGCAAGCGGCGCACGGTCTTCTCGGGACCGAACTTCAGCGCTTCGCAGATAGCTTCGCCAGCAGCAATGGTCGTGGTGCAGTAGATCTTGTGCTGCAAGGCATTACGACGAATGGAGTAGGAGTCAGCGATCGACTGACGACCTTCGGTGGTGTTGATGATCAGGGTGACTTCGTCATTCTTGATCATGTCGACCACGTGAGGACGACCTTCGGTCACCTTGTTCACACGACGCACTTTCAGTCCTGCGGCTTCGATCAGCTTGGCAGTACCGGCAGTGGCGACCACTTCGAAGCCCAAGTTGATCAGATCACGAGCCACGCCTGCAACCAGTGGCTTGTCGTCATCACGCACGCTGATGAACGCGGTACCGCCGGTCGGCAGCACTTCGCTGGCGCCCATCTGGGCCTTGGCGAAGGCTTCGCCGAAGGTATCGCCCACACCCATCACTTCACCGGTGGACTTCATCTCTGGGCCCAGGATCGGGTCCACGCCAGGGAATTTGGCGAATGGGAACACCGCCTCTTTCACGCTGTAGAAGTTCGGAATGATTTCCTTGGTGAAGCCAATTTCTTTCAAGGTTTTACCGGCCATCACGCGAGCCGCGATCATGGCCAGGGAAACGCCGATGCACTTGGACACGAACGGTACGGTCCGGGAAGCGCGCGGGTTGACTTCGATGACGTAGATGTCTTCGCCTTGCAGCGCCAACTGAACGTTCATCAGGCCGACAACGCCCAGTTCCAGGGCCATTTTCTTGACCTGTTCGCGCATCTCGTCCTGGATGTGGCCAGGCAGCGAGTACGGCGGCAGGGAGCACGCGGAGTCACCGGAGTGAACACCGGCCTGCTCGATGTGCTGCATGATCGCGCCGATCACAACGTCGGTGCCGTCGCAGACCGCATCCACATCCATTTCGATGGCGCAGTTGAGGAAGTGGTCGAGCAGCACCGGACTGTCGTTGGACACTTTCACCGCGTCTCGCAGGTAGCGCTTGAGCTCTTCTTCTTCGTAAACGATTTCCATCGCGCGGCCGCCCAGTACGTAGGACGGACGAACCACCAGCGGGTAACCGATCTTGGCAGCGGCACGAATCGCTTCGTCTTCGCTGCGCACGGTGGCGTTTGGCGGCTGACGCAGGTTCAGGCGCTCAACCATCTGCTGGAAGCGCTCACGATCTTCGGCACGGTCGATGGCGTCAGGGCTGGTGCCGATGATTGGCACGCCAGCTTCTTCCAGGGCGCGAGCCAGTTTCAGCGGGGTCTGGCCGCCGTACTGGACGATCACGCCTTTCGGCTTCTCGACGCGGCAGATTTCCAGCACGTCTTCCAGGGTCACTGGTTCGAAGTACAGGCGATCGGAGGTGTCGTAGTCGGTGGAAACGGTTTCCGGGTTGCAGTTGACCATGATGGTCTCGTAACCGTCTTCACGCAGGGCCAGCGCGGCGTGTACGCAGCAGTAGTCGAACTCGATGCCCTGGCCGATACGGTTAGGACCGCCGCCGAGGATCATGATCTTGTCGCGGCCCGACGGCGCGGCTTCGCACTCTTCCTCGTAGGTCGAGTACATGTAGGCAGTGTCAGTGGCGAACTCGGCCGCGCAGGTGTCAACGCGCTTGTAGACCGGGAACACTTCCAGCTTGTGGCGGTGGCGACGCAGAGCCTTCTCGGTCACGCCCAGCAGCTTGGCCAGACGCATGTCAGAGAAGCCTTTGCGCTTGAGCTTGAACATCAGGTCGCGGTCGATGCTGGCCAGACCCAGGGTCTTGACCTTCTCTTCTTCCTTGATCAGATCTTCGATCTGCACCAGGAACCACGGGTCGATCATGTTCATGCCGAAGATGTCTTCGACCGACAGACCAGCGCGGAAGGCATCAGCCACGTACCAGATACGCTCGGCACCCGGCACGGTCAGTTCGCGCTTGAGGATGCTCATGCTTTCCGGATTGCTCAGGTCGAGCTTCTCGTCCAGACCGCAAACGCCCACTTCCAGACCGCGCAAAGCTTTCTGCAGGGATTCCTGGAAGGTCCGGCCGATGGCCATGACTTCACCGACCGACTTCATTTGAGTGGTCAGGCGTGCGTCGGCTTTCGGGAATTTCTCGAAGGCGAAACGTGGCAGCTTGGTCACGACGTAGTCGATGGACGGTTCGAAGGACGCAGGCGTAGCGCCGCCGGTGATTTCGTTCTGCAACTCGTCCAGGGTGTAGCCGATCGCCAGCTTGGCAGCGATACGCGCGATCGGGAAACCAGTGGCTTTCGAGGCCAGTGCCGAAGAGCGGGATACACGCGGGTTCATCTCGATCACGACCATACGGCCGGTGTCCGGGCAAATGCCGAACTGAACGTTGGAGCCGCCGGTTTCCACGCCGATTTCACGCAGTACCGCCAGGGAGGCGTTACGCATGATCTGGTATTCCTTGTCCGTCAGGGTCTGCGCTGGCGCAACAGTGATCGAGTCACCGGTGTGCACGCCCATCGGGTCAAAGTTTTCGATGGAGCAGACGATGATGCAGTTGTCCTTCTTATCGCGGACAACCTCCATCTCGTACTCTTTCCAGCCGATCAGGGATTCGTCGATCAGCAGTTCTTTGGTCGGCGACAAGTCGAGACCACGGGCGCAGATTTCTTCGAACTCTTCGCGGTTGTAAGCAATACCGCCGCCGGTGCCGCCCATGGTGAAGGACGGACGGATGATGCACGGGAAGCCGAGCTTTTCGAGGACCGCGTTGGCCTCTTCCATGCTGTGGGCGATACCCGAGCGCGGGCAATCCAGGCCGATGGATTTCATCGCCTTGTCGAAGCGCGAGCGGTCTTCCGCCTTGTCGATGGTGTCAGCGTTGGCGCCGATCATCTCTACGCCGAACTTCTCCAGAACGCCTTCGCGCTCCAGGTCCAGCGCGCAGTTCAGAGCGGTCTGGCCGCCCATGGTTGGCAGCAGCGCGTCCGGACGCTCCTTCTCGATGATCTTGGCAACGGTCTGCCACTTGATCGGCTCGATGTACGTAGCGTCAGCCATGTCCGGGTCGGTCATGATGGTCGCTGGGTTGGAGTTCACCAGGATGACGCGGTAACCCTCTTCGCGCAGGGCTTTACAGGCCTGGGCGCCGGAGTAGTCGAATTCGCAGGCCTGGCCGATCACGATCGGGCCAGCGCCGAGAATCAGGATGCTTTTTATGTCTGTACGTTTTGGCATGGGTTTGTCACTCAAATCCGCAGGTCAGTCGGCAAGCCGTCTTGTTCAATCTGTGAAGCCTGAGGGGGCCACCGGTGTCGGGACCACCCTCAAGCTTTGCTGCATCAAGGCGAGCGATCAGCGTCGCTTGGCCATTTCGTTGATGAAGCGATCAAACAGAGGCGCTACGTCGTTCGGGCCAGGGCTGGCTTCAGGGTGACCCTGGAAGCTGAAGGCGCTCTTGTCGGTACGCTCGATCCCTTGCAGGGTGCCGTCGAACAGCGATTTGTGGATCGCCCGGACGTTGGCTGGCAGGGTCGCGTCATCTACCGCAAAACCGTGGTTCTGGCTGGTGATCATCACAACGCCGGTGTCCAGATCCTGGACCGGGTGGTTCGCGCCGTGATGGCCGTGACCCATTTTCAGGGTCTTGGCGCCGGAGGCCAGGGCCAGCAGCTGGTGACCGAGGCAGATGCCGAACACCGGAATCTCGGTTTCGAGCACGTCCTTGATCGCCTGGATCGCGTAGTCACAAGGCTCAGGATCGCCCGGGCCGTTGGACAGGAACACGCCGTCCGGCTTCAGCGCCAGGACGTCGGCCGCTGGGGTCTGGGCCGGCACCACGGTCACGCGGCAGCCGCGCTCGACCAGCATACGCAGGATGTTCAGCTTGACGCCGTAGTCGTAGGCCACCACGTGGTACGGCAGCTCGGAGGCGTCGATGGTCGCGTGGCTGTCGGTCTTCAAGTCCCAGACAGTCGAGCGCCACTCGTACTTCTCTTTGGTGCTGACGACTTTCGCCAGGTCCATGCCTTTGAGGCCAGGGAAACCCTGGGCAGCGGCGATGGCAGCTTCTTCGGAGATGTTGTCGCCGGCCATGATGCAGCCGTTCTGCGCGCCTTTCTCACGCAGGATGCGCGTCAGGCGACGGGTGTCGATACCCGCGATCGCCACAACGTTGTTGGCTTTCAGGTAGTCGGACAGGGACATCGTGTTACGCCAGTTACTCGCAACCAGCGGCAGGTCACGGATGACCAGGCCAGCGGACCATACGCGGTCGGACTCGGCATCTTCCGGCGTTGTACCGGTGTTGCCGATGTGCGGGTAAGTCAGGGTAACGATCTGTTGGGCGTAGGAAGGATCGGTAAGGATTTCCTGATAGCCGGTCATGGCGGTGTTGAACACCACCTCACCAACGGTTTGACCGTCGGCTCCAATGGCTTCGCCGCGAAAAATGCTGCCATCAGCAAGGGCGAGTATGGCTGGCTTAGTCAAGAAGACCTCCCGTAAATAACGCCTGAAAGGGCGATCGCAGGTTGTAAAAAAGCGGAGTGACGTATGGACACGTCACCCCGCTTCTTCACCGAATTATTCTGCGCGCTTTTAGTGGACACACTAAAGCTGTAGCTTACAGAAAAAGGCATTTTTGGTCTACCGCCAATGAGCCTGAAAGGCCATGGAATGCGACAGGACGTCGCTTGGCGGAATAAAACCGGGCTCAAACACACTGTTTGAACCCGATTTCGGGCGCATCTTAACGCAGGTCGAGCACGTCTTGCATGTCGTAGAGGCCAGGCTCGCGCCCATCCAGCCACAATGCTGCACGCACCGCACCCTTGGCGAAGGTCATGCGGCTGGACGCTTTGTGCGTGATTTCCAGTCGCTCACCCTCGCAGGCGAACAGCACGGTGTGATCGCCGACCACATCACCACCACGAACGGTAGCGAAGCCAATGGTTTCGCGCTCGCGGGCACCGGTATGGCCTTCACGACCATAGACCGCCACCTTCTGCAGATCACGATCCAACGCACTGGCGATCACTTCGCCCATGCGCAGCGCCGTGCCAGAAGGTGCATCGATCTTGTGCCGATGATGGGCCTCGATAATCTCGATATCCGCCTCATCGCCCAGCACACGGGCCGCCATGTCGAGCAGCTTCAGCGACAGGTTTACACCCACGCTGAAATTAGCCGCGAACACGATCGGAATGTCCTTGCCCGCCTCCGCCAGCAACTGCTTCTGCGCGGCGTCCAGTCCAGTGGTGCCGATCACCATGGCCTTGCCTGCCTTGCGGCAGAACGCCAGGTTTTTCAGCATCACTTCCGGGAGCGTGAAGTCGATCAACACATCGAATTCTTCAGCCACCGCCTCCACATGACCGGACAGCGGTACGCCGATACGCCCGAGTGAAGCCAGCTCGCCAGCATCCACGCCAATCAGCGTGCTACCAGGGCGCACGATGGCCGCGGTCAGGCCGGCCAGCGGCGCGCGTTGCTGCACCGCCTCGACCAGGATCTTGCCCATGCGCCCGGCAGCGCCCATCACAGCTATACGTCGCATGCCGACTCCTTACAAATCGCCGAAGAAACGCTTCACGCCTTCGAACCAACCGGTGGTTTTCGGCGAATGGCTGTTGTCGTCCGCCAGGGAACTGCGGAACTCTTCGAGCAATTCGCGCTGACGACGGCCCAGGTTGACCGGGGTTTCCACCGCCACACGACACATCAGGTCGCCAGCACCGCCGCCACGCACGGGCGCAACGCCCTTGCCGCGAACACGGAATTGCTTGCCGGTCTGAGTACCTTCCGGGATTTTCAGTTTGACCCGGCCATCGAGGGTCGGAATCTCCAGCTCGCCGCCCAACGCCGCGTCGACAAAGCTGATCGGTACTTCGCAGAACAGATGCTTGCCGTCACGCTGGAAGATCGCGTGCTCGCGCACATTGATCACCACGTACAGGTCGCCAGTCGGGCCACCCTGGGCGCCCGCCTCGCCTTCACCGGACAGGCGAATGCGGTCACCGGTATCAACACCGGCCGGCACCTTCACGGAAAGGGTCTTGTACTCTTCGACACGACCTTCGCCGTGGCAGGAATCGCACGGATCGGAAATGATCTTGCCCTGGCCATGGCAGCGCGGGCAGGTTTGCTGCACCGAGAAGAAGCCTTGCTGCATGCGAACCTGACCGATACCACCGCACGTTGGGCAGGTGATCGGCGAGGAACCTTTCTTGGCACCCGAACCGTCGCAGGGCTTGCAGTTGACCAGTGTCGGAACGCGGATATTCACGGTCGTGCCGCGCACTGCTTCTTCCAGGTTCAGCTCCAGGGTATAGCGCAGGTCGCTGCCGCGCTGGGCACCGCCACGGGAACCGCCGCGACCGCCACCGAAGAAGTCACTGAAGACATCACCAAAGATGTCGGAGAAGTTCTGACCGCCAAACCCGGCACCGCCGCCACCCATGCTCGGGTCGACACCGGCGTGACCGTACTGGTCGTACGCCGCGCGCTTGCTGGAATCGGACAGCACTTCGTAGGCCTCGTTGGCCTCCTTGAACATCTCTTCCGACGCTTTGTCGTCAGGATTACGGTCCGGGTGATGCTTCATCGCCAGGCGACGGTAGGCCTTTTTCAGGTCCGCTTCGCTTGAGCCGCGCTCAACACCCAATACTTCGTAATAGTCACGCTTTGCCATAAGTCTTTGCACTCTTAAGGACGTTCGGCAAATCCCTCCTGAGCTTCGCCAAACTCGTTGAGCCCCAATACAGGCCCGGACCCAACTCACGTCAATTCAACGATCCTGGTCTTTGTTCATTGCGGTACTTGCGGCTCGAAAAGCAGGAGCATCCTCGGCCATACCACCAACATCCGAACGTTGTCGCATGCTGTAAAAATTCGTTAACTCCAGACACGCCAACGCGGGAGCAAGCCCCCGCGCGGCGACATCCTACCAGTCACTGCCCAAAGGCAGTCAACCGGCCGACCAACAACTTACTTGTGGTCTTTGACTTCTTCGAACTCAGCATCGACAACGTCGTCAGCTTTTTCAGCTTTTTCGTCGTGCGGTGCAGCGCCTTCAGCTGGCTGAGCCTGCTCGGCGTACATTTTCTGAGCCACTGGCGCGGAGACTTTCGACAGTTCTTCAACCTTGGCGTCGATCGCAGCCTTGTCGTCGCCTTTGACAGCGGCTTCCAGGGCTACAACAGCAGCTTCGATTGCAGTCTTCTCTTCAGCGCTTACTTTGTCGCCAGCATCAGCGACCATTTTGCGCGTCGAGTGAACCAGTGCATCGCCCTGGTTACGGGCAGCGGCCAGCTCTTCGAACTGACGGTCAGCGTCGACGTTGGCTTCAGCATCGCGAATCATCTGCTGAATTTCTTCCTCGGACAGACCGGAGTTGGCCTTGATCACGATCGACTGAGTCTTGCCAGTAGCCTTGTCTTTGGCGCCTACGTGCAGAATGCCGTTGGCGTCGATGTCGAAGGTCACTTCGATTTGTGGCACGCCACGTGGTGCTGGTGGAATCTCGGCCAGGTCGAACTTGCCCAGGGACTTGTTCTGGGCCGCTTGCTTACGCTCACCTTGCAGCACGTGAATGGTCACAGCGCCCTGGTTGTCGTCGGCAGTCGAGAACACTTGCGATTTCTTGGTAGGAATCGTGGTGTTTTTCTCGATCAGCGCGGTCATCACGCCGCCCATGGTTTCGATACCCAGGGTCAGCGGGCTGACGTCCAGCAGCAGAACGTCTTTCACGTCGCCGGCCAATACGGCGCCCTGGATAGCAGCACCCATGGCAACGGCTTCGTCCGGGTTCACGTCTTTACGCGCTTCTTTACCGAAGAACTCGGTGACCAGCTTCTGAACCAGTGGCATACGGGTCTGACCGCCAACCAGGATCACGTCGTTGATGGCGCCAACGTCGATACCGGAGTCTTTCAGAGCGATGCGGCAAGGTTCGATGGTGCGTTGAACCAGGTCTTCCACCAGCGCTTCGAGCTTGGCGCGGGAGATTTTCACGTTCAAGTGCTTAGGACCGGTGGCGTCTGCAGTGATGTACGGCAGGTTCACGTCGGTCGAATTGCTCGAAGACAGTTCAATCTTGGCTTTTTCAGCGGCTTCTTTCAGGCGCTGCATGGCCAGCGGGTCACCTTTAAGGTTCATGCCGCTTTCTTTCTTGAATTCGTCAACGAGGTAGTCGATCAGACGAATGTCAAAGTCTTCACCGCCCAGGAACGTGTCACCGTTGGTGGCCAATACTTCGAACTGGTGCTCGCCATCGACTTCAGCGATTTCGATCACGGAAACGTCGAAAGTACCGCCGCCCAAGTCGTAAACGATCACGGTGTGATCGCCCTTCGCCTTGTCCATGCCGTAAGCCAGAGCGGCTGCGGTTGGTTCGTTGATGATACGTTTAACGTCCAGACCCGCGATGCGGCCGGCGTCTTTGGTCGCCTGGCGCTGGCTGTCGTTGAAGTAGGCCGGAACGGTGATTACCGCTTCGGTCACTGGCTCGCCGAGGTAGTCTTCGGCGGTCTTCTTCATTTTCTTCAGGATTTCAGCCGAGATCTGTGGCGGCGACATTTTCTGGCCGTTCACTTCAACCCATGCGTCGCCGTTGTCAGCCTTGGCGATTTTGTACGGGACCATCTTGATGTCTTTCTGTACGACTTCTTCGTCGAACTTACGACCGATCAAACGCTTCACCGCGTACAGGGTGTTGTGCGGATTGGTCACAGCCTGACGCTTGGCCGACTGACCAACGAGGATTTCGCCATCGTTGGCATACGCGATGATCGACGGCGTGGTACGCGCGCCTTCAGCGTTTTCAATAACTTTGGCTACGCCGTTTTCCAGCACGGAGACGCAGGAGTTGGTAGTCCCCAGGTCGATACCGATAATTTTGCCCATGTTAACTCTCCCGAAACTTTGGATTTGGTTGCCGCAGCAGTGGTGGCTAACTGCGGTAGCACTTAAACGCTTGACTTCTAAATGGGGGCCTTGCGGCTAATTTCAAGCCTGCTCGTCAATCGAAGGCGAAACTGGCGAAGGCGCCTTGCTGACCACAACCATGGCCGGGCGCAGCAGGCGACCGTTGAGCTGGTAACCCTTCTGGAACACCTTGAGCACGCTGTTCGGCTCGACATCGGCGCTTTCCTGCATGGCCATCGCCTGATGATGAACGGCGTTGAACGGTTCGCCATGCGGGTCGATCGCTTCCAACTGATAACGCTTCAGGGTGTCCTGGAACATTTTCAGGGTCAGCTCGATGCCTTCGCGCATTGGGCGGATGCTTTCGTCGTCCGGGTTGGACAACTCCAGGCCACGCTCCAGGCTGTCGATGATCGGCAGCAGGTCGCCGGCGAATTTTTCCAGCGCAAACTTGTGAGCCTTTTCGACATCCTGCTCGGCGCGACGGCGGACGTTCTGCAGATCAGCCGCTACACGCAAAGCCTGATCGTGAGCACCAGCCAATTGCTCTTCGAGCACTTGTACACGAGCCGCCAGCTCATCACCCGAAACCTGGGCAGCCTGATCGGCGTCGAGATTTTGCGTATCCACTGTCTGTTCGTCAGCCATAGAATTTCTCCTTTCAATATCGTCCGCGAGCTCAACTCGCGCTTCTGCCCAGCTATATGGGGCCGCAAAATTCAGCTTCAAGGGGCGGGAAAGGATTAACCCTACAAAAAGAGCTGCATTGTCATTCCTCGATGCGCTAACGATTTCGTCGGATCAAGCAAATCGAGCTAAGGGAGGGCATTGTCAGCCAGAAACAAAACACTGTATAAATAACCAGACCTAAAGCCTGGGAGCGGCCTTTATGCTGGTGCACCTGTCCGTACATAACTACGCCATCGTTGAACATCTCGATCTCGAACTCGATCGCGGGATGAGCGTGATCACAGGGGAAACCGGCGCCGGCAAGTCGATCATGCTCGACGCCCTGGGCCTGACCCTGGGTGATCGCGCCGACAGTGGCGTCGTCCGCCCCGGTGCCGACAAGGCCGACATTCTGGCGACTTTCGACCTGGTCGATATCCCGGAAGCCAGTGCCTGGCTGGCCGAGCGCGACCTGGAAAGCGACGGCCCGTGCATCCTGCGCCGGGTGATTACCGCCGAAGGTCGATCACGCGGCTATATCAACGGCACGCCCTGCCCGCTCGGCGACCTCAAGTCCCTGGGCGAGCTGCTGATCGACATTCACAGCCAGCACGAACACCAATCCCTGCTCAAGACCGATACCCATCGCCGTCTGCTTGACGAGTACGCCGGCGCTACGGATCTCGCCCGTCAGGTGCAACTGGCCGCCCAGCGCTGGCGCCAGACCCGCCAGGAGCTGGAACGCCTGTCCAATTCCGGCGATGAGCAGCGCGCTCGCCATCAATTGCTTAGCTATCAGCTCGAAGAGCTGGAAAACCTCGGCCTCGGTGAAAACGAGCTGGAGCAACTGGAGCAGGAACACAAAAACCTGACCAACGCCGAAACCCTGTTGGGCATCTGCCGACAAGTGGTCGAGCAATGCAGCGAGAGTGATTCCGGCAATGTGCTGAACGCCCTGACCGCCAGCCTCAATCGCTTGTCGAGCGTGAACAACTCGATCGGCGCCCTGGGTGAAGCCAGCAGCCTACTCACCAGCGCGCAGATTCAGGTGGAAGAAGCCGTCGGCGAACTCAACCGCTTCCTTGATAACTTCGACGCCGATCCAGCGCGCCTCCAATACCTGGAAGAACGCCTCGATGCGATCTACACCCTGGCGCGCAAACACCGCATCCAACCGACCGAAGTGGCCGAGATGCAGCAAAAGCTGCTGGATGAAATCGAAACCCTGAATGCTAATGACGAATCCATCGAACGCTTGAGCGATGAACTCGCGTCCTATGCCCGTCATTATCAAGAGAAGGCCCGCGACCTGAGCGACCTGCGCCATCAGGCCTCGGGCAGCCTGGCCAGTGCCGTGGAACAGGAAATCCAGCGCCTGGGCATGCCTGGCGGGCGCTTCACCATCGAATTGCGCCCCAACAGCAGCAATGAACTGTTACCCAACGGTCTTGAACAGGTAGAACTACTGGTCAGCGCCAACCCTGGGCAGCCCATGAAAGCCCTGGCAAAAGTGGCGTCGGGCGGCGAACTGTCGCGGATCAGCCTGGCGATCCAGGTCATCACCGCACAGACGTCTCGTGTTCCGACACTCGTGTTCGACGAAGTGGACGTGGGTATTGGCGGCCCTACCGCGGAGATCGTCGGCCAGTTGCTACGCCGACTTGGAGAGCGCGGGCAGGTGCTGACCGTGACTCACCTGCCGCAAGTGGCGGCGCAGGGTCACCAGCATTTATTCGTGCATAAGGTGCGCGGCGAGGATGCAACCCATACGGCCGTGTCCAAGCTGAGCAAGAATGATCGTGTCGAAGAAGTCGCGCGCATGCTCGGGGGGATTGATCTGACGAAGGAATCCCTGGCTCACGCGAAGAAAATGGTCATCACCGCCAAGATTTAAGATCAGCAGAAAGCACGAAGGCGACCCTTGGGTCGCCTTCGCTCGTTTCGCGAACATCCTGTTCGCGCGACAGGCTTACTTTTTCTTGCGTACGTACAGCACGAGATTGTGATCCACCATCTCGAAACCATACTTATCGACGATAGCCTTCTGAAGACGCTCGATTTCTTCGTCGAAGAATTCGATCACTTCACTGGTTTCGACGTTGACCATATGGTCGTGATGCTTGCCGTCGTCCAGTTCGAAGACCGCGTGACCGCCGTCGAAGTTGTGTCGCACCACAAGCCCAGCTGCCTCGAACTGAGTCAGTACACGGTAAACCGTGGCCAGACCGACGTCCTCACCAGCCTCCATCAGCGCCTTGTAGACATCCTCGGCACTCATGTGGCGTTGCTCGGCGGAATCGAGCATTTGCAGAATTTTGACCCGTGGCAGGGTCACTTTGAGGCCGGCTTTGCGTAGTTCGCTATTTTCAACCAAGGTCAGCTTTCTCGCGATGCTGATTCGCAGCGTCTCTAAATCCGCGTATGATAGGCGTATACGTA
>NZ_JBIWEL010000045.1:0-17296 GCF_044762525.1 Pseudomonas sp. NPDC096950
ATGTTGTCCGAAGCGTTGCCATAACCCGTGAAGAAACTCGTGCCGACGTAAGTCAGGCGCTCGACGTTAGCCGCGACGGTGTAGTTGAGGAGGATCGTGCGCACTTCGTCATTGCCGCCGCCCACTGCTTCGACGACGTTGACCGAGGTGCCGTTGACGAAGTAAACGTCATCACCCGCGCCACCGTTCAAGGTGTGGCCGCTGGTCTGGGCGGTGAGGGTGTCGTTGTAGGCCGATCCGATCACTGTCTCGAAGTTCGACAGTTTGTCGCCTTGGGCATCGCCCCCGACGCCCACGACACCGCTGACCAGACTGACCGTTACCGCGCTGTCCGAACCGGAGTAGTCGATGGTGTCGATGCCGCTCGAACCATCGAGCTGGTCTGCCGCTGCGCCACTGATGAAGGTGTCGTTGTAGTTCGAACCCTGGATATTTTCGATGCCAACGTAGGTATCACCTGCGGCAATGCCGGTGTGCACGCCGGTCTTGGTGTTGATCGTCAGCCCGGAAACACTGTCGTAGTAGCTCGCGGTATCAATGCCAGCCCCGCCAATGAATTGGTCGGCACCTGCGCCGCCCATCAAGTAATCATTGTTTGCCCCACCGGTAATAACGTTGTCCAACGCGTTGCCATAACCCGTGAAAGAACTCGTGCCGACGTAGGTCAGGCGCTCGACGTTTGCCGCGAGGGTGTAGTTGAGGAGGATCGTGCGCACTTCGTCATTACCACCGCCCACTGCTTCGACGACGTTGACCGAAGTGCCGTTGACGTAATAAACGTCATCACCCGCGCCACCGTTCAAGGTGTGGCCGCTGGTCTGGGCAGTCAGGGTGTCGTTGTAGGCCGATCCGATCACTGTCTCGAAGTTCGACAGTTTGTCGCCCTGTGCATCGCCACCGATACCCACCACGCCACTGACCAGACTGACCGTTACCGCGCTGTCCGAGCCGGAGTAATCGATGATATCGATACCGCTCGAACCATCGAGCTGGTCTGCCGCTGCGCCACTGATGAAGGTGTCGTTGTAATTCGAACCCTGGATATTTTCGATGCCGACGTAGGTATCACCTGCGGCAATGCCGGTGTGCACGCCGGTCTTGGTGTTGATCGTCAGCCCGGAAACACTGTCGTAGTAGCTCGCGGTATCAATGCCAGCCCCGCCAATGAACTGGTCTGCACCTGCGCCGCCCATTAGATAATCATTATTTGCCCCACCGGTAATGACGTTGTCCAACGCGTTGCCATAACCCGTGAAGGAACTCGTGCCGACGTAAGTCAGGCGCTCGACGTTTGCCGCGAGGGTGTAGTTGAGGAGGATCGTGCGCACTTCGTCATTACCACCGCCCACTGCTTCGACGACGTTGACCGAAGTGCCGTTGACGTAATAAACGTCATCACCCGCGCCACCGTTCAAGGTGTGGCCGCTGGTCTGGGCGGTGAGGGTGTCGTTGTAGGCCGATCCGATCACCGTTTCGATGGAGGTCAACGTATCGCCTTGAGCGTCTCCACCAAGACCGGTACCAGTCACCAGATTGACGGTCACCCCAGCAGTCGAATTGGCATAAGACGCTGTATCGATCCCGTTCCCGCCATTCAAGACATCCGCCCCTGCCCCGCCATCCAGCAGGTCATTGCCCTCGCCACCACTCAGCGAGTCATTCCCCGCAAACCCGTACAGCTCATCCGCCGCTGTCGTGCCGACCAGAGTGTCCGTACCCGATGTTCCGTTTATTACAGCCATTTTTTCTTCCTTGCCTTTTTGATGAATCGGTAGCCAACACGAAGCCATAGCGGCGCCTCATCCTTCATGGACGGCCCGCTGAACGTGATCATTAGTTGGTTTGAGCAGATAAGACAGGGCGCTTCCAGCACCGGCCTTGAACATCGATTTCCCCAGCGTGCCCGGCACCGGCGCCAGCCTTTGAGGCTTCGCCGGTTGGACAGTGGAAATCGTGACACGCGCGGGATAGATACCCGCGCCTCGCTTCAGTTGGAGCACCCGTGCGGACGCACTGACGGCTTTATGACTATTCACTGTGCTCCATCCTTGTGGAGTGCATCGCATCCATTTCGCCGAAGTCTGCTCCGGCCAGTTTACGCAGGCCGCATGAAAGTTTGACGCTTGCTGACCTTCGCCCGCCGAGGCTGCAAATTCCGCACCACAGAAGCCGACGAACGGTAGAAATCTCAATGTACGCCTTTACATCGCGCATAAAAAAGCCCCTCTCGCGAGGGGCTTTTGGTAAAGCACTACAACCCAACCAATATCAGGTCATCTGAATGATGGTCTGCATGATGGTGCTCTGGGTGGAGATGGTCTTGGCGTTCGCCTGGTAGTTGCTCTGCGCCTTGATCAGGTTGACCAGTTCGTTGGTCAGGTTGACGTTGGACTCTTCCAGGGAGTTGGACTGGATAGAACCCAGAGTGCCAGTTTCCGGCGCGTCGTAGCCCGGGATACCCGAGGCGAACGTCTCTTTCCAGCTGGTGCCGCCGATCGCTTGCAGGCCTTGTTCGTTGGTGAAGCTGGCCAGCGCAACCTGGCCGATGGCCTTGCTCTGGTTGTTGCTGAAGTTGGCGAACAGGGTGCCGGTGCCGTCGATGGTCAAGTTGGTGATCTGGCCAGTGGCGTAACCGTCCTGGGTCGGGATGGAACGCGCGGTGTCTGCGTTGTACTGGGTGGTATTGGCCATGGAGATCGTCACGCCTGCCGGGTTGGCCGCCGCGCCGTTGGCCTTCCAGACGCCGTTGGTCACAGTGCCCGGTACCCAGCTAGTCATTTTCAGGTCGCTGCTGATGACCGGTGCACCAGGTGGTGCCGGAGTGCTGACCTGAGTCAATTTACCATTGGTGTCGAACGACAGCGTCGAGGCTACCGGCGGGGTCGCTGCAGCGGTTGGATCACTGCCGGTCGCATCCGGGTTACGACCATCCACCAGGGTGTAGACCTTCCAGGTGTTGGAACCGGTTTTCACCATGTACTGATCCATGGTGTGCTGGTTGCCCTGGCTGTCATAGATCGGGGTGCTGAACGACTTGGTATAGGTCGCCGTCAGTGTCGGGTTGAACTTGCCAGCCGGGACAGTATCGTCGATGACCGGAGCCGTCGAGTTCAGGTTGATTGTCGAAGTCACGGTCGAAGTGGTCTTCGGCGCCAGGTTCGAGGTGTCGAGTTTCAGGTCAGTCAACACGCCGTTGATGATCTTGCCGTTGGCATCCACGCCGTAGCCTTGCAGGCGGGACGTGTAATCGGTGTTGGTGATGAAACCGTCCTTGTCGACCTTGAACGTACCGTTACGGGTGTAGGACGTCGCACCGTTGTTGCTCAGGGTGAAGAAGCCCGAGCCGTTGATGCCCATGTCCAGCACGTTACCGGTGTTGTTGATGTCACCTTGGGTGAACTGCTGGGAAACGTTGGCCAGGCGCACACCGCTGCCGACCACTTGGCTGCCGCTGCCGAGCTTGGTCGCCGAGTAGACGTCTTCAAATTCGGTACGGGAGGATTTGAAACCGGTGGTCGCGACGTTGGCGATGTTGTTACCGGTCACGTCCAGTTGTTTGTTGGCTGCATAGAGACCGCTAAGGCCGATATTGAAAGACATATTCCACTCCTTTGTGCCGGGTTAGTCGGCTCTATATACCAATGGTTTGAACTTTGGACAGGGCGACCGGGCCCAGGCCTGCGAGGTTGAGCATCAGCTCGCCGCCGGTCTGGCTCAGGGTCACGCTGTTGACGGTAGCCGGCAGGTACACCGCCAGGTCCGTCGCCGTGCCGTTGATCGGTGCACTGGCCTTGATGGTGTAGGCGCCGACCGGAACGGGGTTGCCGCTCGAATCCTTGCCATCCCAAGTGAAACTGGAACTGCCGACCGCGCGGGTGCCCAGGTCGATAGTCCGGACGGTCTTGCCGTCTTTGTCGGCAATGGTCACGGTGCCGCTGGCGATCGACGAGGTCAGGTTCACCGAACCGTTCACAGCTTTGGTCGGATCATCGACCTGGATATTGTTGGTCTGCACGATCACGGAACGGCCAACCAGGGACGACGCCTGCAACGCTTGCGAAGAGCTGTAGTTGCCGGCAATCGAGCTGACCGTGCTGTTGAGCGTGGTGATGCCTTCCAGGCTGCTGAACTGGGCCAACTGGGCGACGAACGCACTGTTGTCCTGCGGGTCCAGCGGATTCTGGTTTTTGAGCTGTGTGACCAGCAATTGCAGGAACGCATCCTTGCCCAGCGTCTGGCCGCCCGTCGCGCTGTTAGTCGCGGAGGCAATGCCGCCCGACGTGGAGCTGCTGGACTTGACGGAAGAGTTCGCCAGGATGTCGTTGATGCTGAGGCCGCTGGTGGAATCGGTAACACTCATCTGAGTCGCCCCTTATCACTGACCGAGGGTCAGGACCTTCTGCATCATGGTTTTGGCGGTGTTCATCATTTCAGCGTTGGTCTGGAACGAACGGCTCGCGGAAATCATGTCGGCCATTTCTTCGACGACGTTGACGTTCGGGTAGTAGACGTAGCCCTTGGCATCGGCGGCCGGGTGGTTCGGCTCGTAGCGTGCTTCAAGGTTGCTCTGGTCTTCGACCACGCCCAGCACTTGCACGCCTTGGCCGGCGGCGTCCTGGCTCTGGAACAGCGAATCGCTGCCGCCGTTCTGGCCGCCCTGGAACATGGTGGCGAACACCGGGTGACGGGCGCGATAGGTCTGGTCGATGCTCGACGAGACGGTTTCGGCGTTGGCGATGTTCGAGGCCACGGTGTTGAGGCGCGTGGTCTGGGCACTCATGCCGCTACCGGCAATGTTGAAAACACTGGCAAGGGACATGACTTACTCTCCACGCAGGGCTGAAACCAGCCCTTTGAATTTGCTGTTGAGCAGGGTGAAGCTGGCCTGGAAGCCGACGGCGTTTTCCGCGTAGTTCGACTGTTCCAGTTGGGCGTCCACGGTGTTCTGGTCGATCGACGGTTGCATCGGCGTGCGATACAGCAGCGACTCGTCGCCATTGCCCAGGCCTTCAGCTTCGATATGACGGCTGTTGGTCATGTTCAAGGCGAAAGTACCGCTCTTGGTTTTCTCGTTCTGTGCGGCAAGCACTTTGGAGAAGTCCAGATCCCGAGCCTTGTAGTTCGGGGTGTCGGCGTTGGCGATGTTGTTGGCCAGGACTTCGGCACGCTGGGCGCGGAAGCCCAGGGCTTGTTCGTGGATACCGAGCGCTTTATCGAAGCTGATGCTCATGTCGGGAAACCTTCGGGTGACCTGATTTTTCGTAACTTGAACATAGCAAGCCGCGTGCCAATTCAAAAAACGCCGTAAACCGGGGCTTTGCGGGCATCGGCAAAGCGGCAATGCCAGAAAAGCGGCAACGGGTTTCCGCCGCCTGCCGCTTTTCTGCCGCTTTGCCATCGGCAACGACTTTGCCTTGTGAGAGCAGGCTTGCTCGCGAAGGCGGTGTATCAGTCGGCATATGCTTTGACTGATAGGCCGCTTTCGCGAGCGAGCCCGCTCCCACATTTGGTAGGCGGTGTTTATGGGAAATGAGCAGGCAAAAAAAAACGGGAGCCCCTGAGGACTCCCGTTTTTTGATGCCGCCAAATATCACTTCGCCTGGTAAATGATCCCCGGGCTGCACTGGACCATCTGGTAATGATCCGGCAAACCGTTCAGCGCTTCGGAAGCGCCGAGGAACAGGTAACCACCTGGCTTCAACGTGCTGTGGATTCGCAACAGGATGTCTTTCTTCACCTCCGCGGAGAAGTAGATCAGTACGTTGCGGCAGAACACGATGTCGAACTTGCCCAGGGCGGCGTAGCTATCGAGCAGGTTGAACGAACGAAACTCGACCCGGCTCTTGATCGGCGCCTTGATCGCCCAGCGCCCCGGCCCTTTCGGATCGAAAAAACGCTGCAGGCGTTCCGGCGACAGACCGCGACCGATCGCCAGGCTGTCGTACTCGCCGGTCTTGCAGTTGGTCAGCATGGTGCCGGACAGGTCGGTGGCAACGATCTGCACGCCCATCTTCAACTGGCCCATGTTGGTCCGCTCGAACTCGTCGATCGACATCGACAGCGAATACGGTTCCTGTCCCGACGAGCACGCCGCCGACCAGATGCGCAGGCGTTGACCGGGAGCAGCCTTGATCGCTTCGGGCAGTACCTTGTTCTTCAAGACTTCAAACGGATAGGTGTCACGAAACCACAGGGTTTCGTTGGTCGTCATGGCATCCACTACCATCTCGCGCAACCCGCTGCGCGGCTGGGTCTGGATGCGCTGGACCAGCTCACCCAGGGATTTGATGCCCTGCTGTTCCATCAGTTTGTTGAGACGGCTCGAGACCAGATATTGCTTGTTTTCACCGAGCAAAATGCCACAGGCTTTTTCCAGGAAGACCCGGAACTGTTCGAAATCCAAATTACCCGTAGACAAAGATACCGCCTCTTAAATCGTGTTGACCGCCAGGGGCAAAAGGCCCCTAGCTGATATCTGCTGCTTTGATCCGGTCGACTACCCGGGATGCCAGGTCATCAGGACGGAATTTGGCAAGGAAGTCATCGGCACCGACTTTCTTGACCATCGCCTGATTGAATACACCCGACAACGAAGTATGCAGGATGATATGAAGCTTTTGCATGCGCGGGTCAGCGCGGATCTCGGCCGTCAGGGTGTACCCGTCCATCTCCGGCATCTCGATGTCGGAAATCATCATCAGGAACTCTTCTTCCGGCTTCTTGCCCTCGTCGACCAGTTTGCGCAGGTAGTCCAGCGCTTGCCGACCGTCGTTCAACGCCACCACTTCGACACCGATCGTCTGCAGGCAACGCGTGACCTGCTTGCGCGCCACCGACGAGTCATCGACCGTCAGCACCCGCAAGGACAACGCCTTGTGCTGGGTTTCGACGTCGACCACACCGACCGAAATCGCTTCCGGCGTTGGCGCCACCTCCGCGAGGATCTTCTCGACGTCGATGATTTCGACTAACTGATTGTCGACCCGAGTCACAGCCGTGAGGTAGTGATCGCGCCCTGTGCCCTTGGGTGGCGGATGAATCTCCTCCCAGTTCATGTTGACGATGCGCTCTACCGACCGGACCAGAAAACCCTGGGTCTTGGTGTTGTACTCCGTGATGATCACGAAGGGATTGCTTTGATCTTTAAGTGCACCGGCACCGGTCGCCATCGCCAGATCAAGGATCGGGATGGTCGCCCCACGAATATTTGCCACACCGCACACGACGGGACTGGACTTGGGCATCAGAGTCAGTTTGGGGCATTGCAGCACCTCACGAACCTTGAACACGTTGATCCCATACAGCTGCTGGCCGTCGAGACGGAACAACAACAGCTCAAGGCGATTCTGCCCTACCAGTTGCGTGCGCTGGTTTACCGAATCCATTACACCAGCCATGCCCAGACTCCTACACCAACAACGCTAAGTTGTGTTGCGACGCACATTCATCACTAAACGGCACGGCGCTTGCTTTTTAACCCGTATGAACGAACAAACGACATTTTTCCGACACCTGACATCAAACTACCGCAAATTGCTTTGCGTGGTGTCGGCTGTTTGCCTGTTGCCCCTTGGCAGCCCTGCCGTTGCTGACGCGGTTACCTTGCCTGACATGCTTATCGGCGTCACTCAGGGCTTTCTTGAATTCACCGTAGAAGACTATCTGGCCACCAGTCAAACGGAAGGTCGCTATGAAATCGAGGTCAAACAGCTCGATCCGCGCTTGCGCATGCCCATGTGCGACAAGGAATTGACAGCCTCTTTGGAGAGCCCGGCCACCCCGATCGGCCGGGTCACGGTCAAGGTCCGCTGTGAGGGCAGCTCCCCGTGGACAGTGTTCGTGCCCGCTCAAGTGCGCCTGTTTCGAGACGTTGTTATCACCACTCGCCCACTCAAGCGCGCAGGCATTATCGAACCCGGCGATGTCGCAATGCGCGAGCGCGACATCAGCCTGATCAACCAGGGGTATTTCACCTCGGTTGACCAGGCAATTGGACAGAAACTTACCCGACCAACGGTAGGCGATCAGGTGATAACCCTGGTTCATCTGGAACAGGCGGAAGTCGTGCGCAAAGGCGACCAGGTGGTGATTACCGCCCGCAGTGGTACGCTCAGTGTGCGCATGCCGGGCGAAGCCCTCTCCAATGGCGGCCTGGCCGAACAAATACGGGTGAAAAACCTGAATTCGATGCGGGTCATCAAGGCGCAAGTCACCGCGCCGGGACAAGTGGAAGTGTCCATGTAGGGACCTGGCTATGGCGCTCTGGCAGGCTGTTACCTAAACTGTGCCCATGCAGCGCTGGCGCATGCAGCTCATTGCTTAAATGAGCCTAAAGTTTTCGCAGGTATTGCCGAAAACATGGCAAGCGTCCAAATACCCAGAGGTTTTTTTATCATGGTCATCGATTTCAGCCGTTTGAACAGCTCCTCGTCACTTACGGGCAGTACACGTACCAGCGTTGCCAAGGAAACCGCCGACGCCGGCAAATCCGCGCCGCTGAATACCCCGGCCGAACAGGCCAGTACCGTCGCAAGCGGGGAATCGGTACATCTCAGCAATGAGGCTCAACAGTTGCAGAAGGTCACTGACAAGCTGCGCGATCAGCCTGCCGTCGATAACGCCCGTGTGGCCGAGTTGAAAGCAGCGATTGCCGATGGCAGCTATAAAGTCGACAGCAGCCGTGTAGCCAGCAAACTGCTCAACTTCGAAGCCCAGCGCTAGGCCACCGCCTGCGCCAGGCTTTTGGACGCTTAAAACCCAAGGCCAGCCATGCACGACACTAATCTACTGCAACTGATCACCGACGACTTTGCTCCAGCTCAACGCTTGCTGGAGTTACTGCAAACCGAGTCCCTCGCCTTGCACGGTCGCGACATGCCACTGCTCGAAGAAATTCTGGCGCAGAAACAGGCATTGATCATTTTGCTCGAACAGCATGGCCGCAAGCGCAGCGAAATCCTCGCCAGCCTCAACTTGCCGACCACTCGCAGCGGCCTTGAGCAACTCGCCGGTCACTCGAGCATCGGCGACCAGTTACTGCAACAAGGCGATGTGCTGACCGATCTCCTGGCTCAATGCCAGGCGGCCAACGTCAAGAATGGCCAGTCGATCCTGATGCAGCAGGCCGCCACGGCCAATCAGCTGAAAATCCTCACCGGTGGCGAACCTCCAGCGCTCTACGACGCCCGCGGCTCAACCGCGAAGATGGCGAAGCCACGTCCGCTCAGCCAGGCTTGAAAGCCCGCCAATGAGCACGCCCTATCAAGACGCGAAACATACTGGCAGAATGCCCGCTAGTAGTCATATTTTGTCTGGAGATTGATGAACCGTGTTCAATGCCTCAAGCGCGGAAGACGCTCCGCAACCACCCAAGGTGCTCACCACACCTCTGGAAATCTCCGGCAATCTTCGGCAGCTGCAAGACAGCCATGACCCGCTGATCATCACGTTCCACGAGCGCAGCCAGCGCTTCCAGAGTTATCTGGTGGACCTTGATCGTGACAGCAACATGATCGCCCTGGATGAAATGATCCCCCGCGACGGTGAACGCTACCTGCTGGCCGGCGAGCCGTTCAAGGTCGAAGGCTTTCACGACGGCGTGCGCATTGCCTGGGAAAGTAACGGTCCGTTGACCATCGACGAGTCCGGCGGCGGTCGTTGCTACCGTGGCGCGCTGCCTTCCGAAGTGGTTTACCACCAGCGTCGCAATGCCTTTCGCGCTGCGTTGAAGCTCGCACAACTGGTCAATGTCGAATTGGGCGGTGAAAAGCTCAAGTCGCCGATCAGCGGCAAGTTGCTGGACATCTCCGCCACCGGTTGCAAGTTGCGTTTCGAGGGCGACATCACCTCCAGCCTGCAACTGGGCCAGGTGTATGACCGCTTTATCGCCGCCCTGCCCTTTGGCAGCATGACCGCCCCGGTGGAACTGCGTTACCTGCACTTCGAAGAAAGAATCTCCACCACCTTCGCCGGCGTGCGCTTTCACAACATGAGCGGCCTGGTGCAACGGCAGGTCGAGCGCTTCGTTTATCAGCTGCAACGCGAAGCCCGACGTTTCGACAAAGACGACATGTAACCTCGGCGCTTCAATAAAAAACGGGCAGTCCCTTGCGGTGACTGCCCGTTTTTTTATGCGTCGAGTTTAAGGCCTGGCCTCGGTGAAGCTTTGTTCGCGGCCGGTGTCCGGGTCTTCCGGATCATTCGGATCTTCCGGGGACGGATCGACTTCCGGCTCGGGCTCTGGGTGTGGCTCGATCGGATTCTGCATCTGATCCTGCACCACTTGCTCATCGACCCGTGGGTCAAGGGCCGCCACCAGCGGCGAACTCGACATGCTGTCCGGCATGGCCACGTGATGCAATGGTGCGTCGTCGACCACATGCAGGTTGGTCACCGCTTTCGGGCGAATCCGCCACACCAGCACCAACGCAAAAAAACTGAAGAAGGCATACAGCATGTGGCTGCCGAACAGTTTCATCAGCACGCCGGCCACCAACGGCCCGATACTGGCCCCGACACCGTAGGTCACCAGCAACATGGCCGTCAGGGACACCCGGCGATCACCCTCGACGTGGTCATTGGAGAACGCCACGGCCAACGGATACAGGCAGAACTGCACCAGCGAGCAGAGGAACCCGGCGATGAACAGCACCTCCAGCGGCACCTCGGTCATGATCGCCAATGGCAACGCGGCAACCGCCAGGCACAAGGCAAAGCAGCGGATCAGCAGCGCCCGATCATACCGATCGGACAACCAGCCCAACGGCCACTGCACCACCAGTCCGGCAAAAATGCAGCTACCCATGAACAGACCGACCTGCTCCGTGGACAAGCCCTGCTGAGAGGCATACAGCGGCGCCAGACCGTAGAACGAGCCGACGATCAACCCGGCGCCCAACACCGTGCTCAACGACTGCGGCACGCGCTTGATGAAGAACCTTGGCTCCATCGGTGCAGGATGCAAAGGCGCCGGGTGAATGCGTCGAGTCAGGGCCACCGGCACCAGGCACAACGCAAAGCACAGGGCGACCAGCATCAGCAGTTCCAGGCCCAGGGCCGGGTGCAGAACCAGAATCAACTGACCCAACACCAGCCCCAGGTACGAGGCGATCATGTAGCCGCTGAACACCAGCCCACGTTGCTTGGCTTCAGCCTGCTCATTGAGCCAGCTCTCGATCACCATGTATTGGCACATCATGCCAAGACCGACGATGACCCGCAGAAACAGCCACGCGGGCAACCAGTCGATCAAACCGTGGCCTAACACCGCAGCGCCGACAATCCCGGCGCACGCTGCATAGGCGCGAATATGGCCGACCCGGGCAATCAGCCGGTGGCCGATCTTGCCGCCCAGCACCAGGCCGAAATAGTTGGCCGCCATCAGCGCACCGACCCACAAGCTATCGACATGGTCAGCGGCCAGGCGCAGGCCCAGATAGGTACTTAACAGGCCTGAGCCGATCAACATCATCAGCGAGGCGAAATACAGCGCTCGAAAGGATTTCCAGATTTGGCGCATCGGCGTTCCGAGCGGCTCCTTGCAGTGGGATCGGGCTATCGCAAACGATAGCCCGGAGACGAGAGATCGTCAGGCCTGGGCTGCTAAAACACGCCGTTCCCAGGGAGTAATTTCATCAAAGAAGCTGGTCAACTCCATGGTCTTCGAAGCGATGTAACCTTCGATGAACTCCTTGCCAAACAGTTCCTTCGCCAATTGGCTACGTTTCAGACGTTCGAGGGCAGCGTGCAAGGTACATGGCAACGAAAGATTATCCGGCACCACGAATTCGCCCTGGATGGCTTCGCTCGGTTCCAGCTCGTTTTCGATGCCGTGCAGCCCCGCGGCGAGGCTTGCGGCGATCGCCAGGTACGGGTTGGCATCGGCGCCGGGCAAGCGGTTCTCCACGCGACGGGCCACCGGCGAACTGGCCGGAATGCGCAAACCCGCCGCCCGGTTGTCGTGGGACCAGCAGGCATTATTCGGCGACGCAAACGGATGGCACAAGCGCTGATAGGAATTCACGTTCGGCGCAAACAACGCCGTGAAGTCGGCCATGCCGGCCTGTTGACCACCAATGAAATGACGGAAGGTCGCGGTCGGTTCCCCTGCCTTGTCGCTGAACACATTACGACCGCTGCCGATCTCGACGATGCTCTGGTGAATATGCATCGAACTGCCCGGCGTGTGCGCCAATGGCTTGGCCATGCACACCACAGTCAGGCCGTGCTTGAGTGCGACTTCCTTGAGCAGGTGCTTGAACAAAAAGGTCTGGTCGGCCAGCAGCAGTGGATCACCGTGCAGCAGATTGATCTCGAACTGGCTGACGCCCATCTCGTGCATGAAGGTATCGCGCGGCAAGCCCAGGGCCGCCATGCACTCATAGACTTCGCTGAAGAATGGGCGCAAGCCGTTATTGGAGCTGACGCTGAACGCCGAATGACCGTCCTCGCGACGACCGTCCAGGCCCAGCGGCGGCTGGAAGGGTTGCGTCGGATCGGGGTTGGGCGCGAAGACAAAGAATTCAAGCTCGGTCGCCACCACCGGCGCGAGGCCGCGTGCGGCGTAACGGGCGATGACAGCCTTGAGTTGGCCGCGAGTCGATAGAGAGGAACTCTCGCCGGTCAGTTCGTCGGCATCGCAAATGGCGAATGCCCGAGGCTGCTTGCTCCAGGGCAAGCGATGAATCTGCGCAGGATCCGCCACCAGCGCCAGGTCGCCATCATCGCTGCCGTAAAAACGCGCTGGCGGATATCCGCCCATGATGCATTGCAGCAGCACACCCCGCGCCATCTGCAACCGTCGCCCTTCGAGGAATCCCTCGGCGGTCATTACCTTGCCCCGTGGTACGCCGTTCAAATCCGGCGTGACACATTCAATCTCATCAATGCCCGTCAATCGCTGAGCGAGTGAACGCTGGCCATCGGTTGTCATGACGCAATCCTTGTTGTTGTGCGAGCCGCGAACGGCGACCCGTACAAAATAGGCTCCGGCCGTTCGGAATATCAAGCACTCCCGAACAAAAAACCAACCGATGCCCTACACCCTGTAGAAGCTGGCGAAGCCTGCGATCTTTTGATCTTGCTTCCACACAGTCAAAAGATCGCAGCCTTCGGCAACGCCTGCCAGAGAGAAATGTATCAAGGGAGGTAAAGACTGAAGACACCACCGCCCAATGGGCCGCCGTTGCTGATGCGGGTATAGCCGCCGACGCCATTGCGCTGATGCAACGCCGCAATCCGACCGGCGAAGTACAGGCCCAGGCCAGTGCTGCCAGAGCTTTGGTTGATGCCCTGCACGTAATCAGCCTGGCGTTCGATCATCGCGGGCGGATAGCCCTCGCCGTCGTCGTTGATGGTGATCACCAACTGACCGGCCTCATCGCTGACCGTGATCAACAGCGCATCCTTGGCGTAGCGAATCGCGTTGTTGATGCAGTTGGCCAATACCGAAGCGATCAACTCGCGGTCGAAAAAACCCAACGGGCTCAGCGGATCCACTTCGTAGGTCGCCATGATGCCGCGACTGGCGAACACCTCCTGGTGCGCCGCCAGTTGTGCTTCGATGAAGTCGTCCAGCTCATGGTAAGCCGGCTGCAAGGGCATCTGGTTGACCCCAAGCTTATACAGCCCCAATAGCTGCACGAGCATGCCGTTGAGGTGCGCGAATTCGAAGTCGATGACGCCCTGCTCTTTGGATTGCTGCTGATCGGGCATGCGCGCCAGCCATTGGCTGTGAGCCTGCATCAGCATCGCCAGGGAGTTCTTCATGTCGTGCACGGTGGAGGCAATCACCGTGGAGAAATCGAGTGCCTGTTCGCTGTCGTTCATTCGCCAAACGCCTTGCTTCGCAGTTTCTGGTAACGGGAAAAACGCGCGTCGGTATCGGGCATCAGGCCGACCATTTTCAGGCAGGCCTGGCACTCCTCGAGTTCCGCCGACGGCACACTGGTGTCCGTGCCATGCAGTAGCGATTGCGCCATGTTCAGCGCAATGCTGATGTTCTTCGGTTGCAGCGCCAGGGCTTTGCGGAACACGTCCCGCGCTTCCACCAGGTTGCCGGTCTTGTACACGCGCACACCTTGGCGGTTGAGATCGGCAGCGGCGTTACCGGCGTTGAGAATGGTCGGGTCGTCGGTCAGCTTGGCAATGCCCTGCATCACCGTAGGATCGTCACCGTAGATCTCCGCACAGTTTTTCAGCATCGACGCGCCGGCGCTGGCCTGGCCGAGCATTTGCAGTTGCTTGGCCACCAGCAGCGCCGCTTCGGCACTCATGAATTGCTCCATGCCATCGAGGCGCATCATCGCTTGCTCGGTGAGCTTCTCGGCGGTCTCGGCATCGTTGAGTAACAGGCTGGTCGCCTTCATCAGCCGCGCACGAATCTGCAGGCCGGGATCGGAAGGGTTCTCCTTGGCCACCGCGCTGAGCGTCGTGTTGATTTCCAATCGGGTCCGGGTATCGAGCCCCTTCTCACTGCCTTTGCTGATCAAGGCATGGGCCAGTCCCAGGTTGCTTTCCGCATCCTTGAAACGCGACTGGGCACCTTGAGCCACCGCCTGACGATAGGCTTTGGAGGCGGTTTCAAAATCTTCGTTGGTCATCGCCAGCTTACCCAGCAACGCTTGCCGGCGAACCGCCAGTGGCGACAGGCGAATGGCTTCTTCCAATACTCGCTGGGCGCCCTTGGTATCACCTTCGGCGACCAGCACGTCAGCCATGCCGTCATAGAGCGCGGGCATCATCGGGAAGACTTTCAGCGCCTTTTCGTAGACACCTTTGGCCTGGCTGACCTGGCCACGCTTGAACAGCAACTTGCCCAATCCGGCAAACGCCCATGGTAACGGTCGATCCGCGATGATGCTGTCGTAAAGGCGCTCCAGCGCCTCGTTCTGGTTCAGGTCGCGCAGGGCATCGGCGCGATAACGCAGGCACAGCGGCGAGTAGCGGATGTCCTGCTTGCACAAGGCGATACAAGCGTTGAGCACCTCGACCGGTTTACCACGGTCGAGAGCCTGCAGGATCGGCTTGAGCAACGTCTTGCGCTGTACCAGTCGCTCCAGTCGCTGGGCCAGGCCGGAGCGGTTGAACGGCTTGGTCAGGTACGCGTCGGGCTCATGCTCCAGGGCACTGAGCACCATGGCCTGACTGGTCTCGGCGGTGACCATGACAAACACGCTTTCATGGCTGATCAGCTTCTCGATCATCAGGTCTTCGAGCACCTGTTGACCGTTCTTCTTGCCATCGCCCAGGTGAAAATCCTGCAAGATAAAATCGTAAGACTTCTGCGCACACATGCGCAGCGCCTGCTCACCGGTATCAGCGGTGTCGACATCCTTGATGCCCAGCTCCCGCAGCATGGACCTGACGGAGCTGCGGAAATCCGAGAAATCATCGACGATCAGAAAACTCTTTTGGTGATACGACAGCATCGAAGATTTCCAGGCAATTTAAGAAGAACAACCCAAAGGCAACTACACGGCGTTGCCCTATCGGCGCGCAGATAATAGCTGGCGGCAAAAGGCTATCAAGCGATTTCTCATAAACTCGCAGGTTGCCGCAAGCAAAGAGAACCTCAACCGTTCGGGTTATCGGCCAGGAGTAGCGTTCCCTTGAAGCGGTAGACGTATAAACGTGCATTTGGCTGCATCGGTGCCGGCCTTGATGCACACTCGACGGCGTCGCGACGTACTTACTCTATGAACTCAAGGCCATATTACTGTGTACATCAAAGGACGCTGTATTTTGTCCGCTTGTGCCCTGCTGTCGGCTCAGCATGCACTGGCGACTGGAATGGACTGTACAAAAGCGGCAAGCGCCGTTGAGAAAACCATCTGTGCGAATAATGGGCTATATGAACTCGATACCCAGATGGGCGGGATTTACCGAGGATTGTTCAAGGCCAGCCCTGCAGCCCAGGCTGAATTGAAGACGGCCCAGCGCATCTGGCTGAAGACACGCGATCAATGTACCGACAATCAGGATTGCCTTGATCAACGCTACCGCGAGCGCGTTCAGTCACTGCAAATGCAATTGAATGAAGCCGTCGCCTACAAGCCTTTGGATGTCGACAAGTTAGCCGCGGAAGATCTGCGACGAGCGATACAAACCGCAAGTAACGCCGATGCGGAGTTTCCACTGGAGCGAACACTTGAGTCACTGGCGATCAAAACAGACGCTTCTCAGTTTTCAGATGTAGAGGAGGACGACGCCTCGGCAGACGAAGCGCATTTTCCAACAGCGGCCCCCAAGGGCGTCACGCCAGATGAGTGGAACGCTCTCATCGCTTCCAAAATCGAGGGGGCCAGCGAGTCTGGAAAAAGCACGTATACGTTGATGGATCTGGACGGGGATGGACGGCGGGATCTGATTGTCGACACCTACGCAGGTGGCACTGGCTTATTTTCTTATATAGAAACGTATCACCGCACGGGAGATGTGTTTGTCAGGAGGACAAGTGCTCTCGACTCTGAATCGAGTTCCAACAGTTTTTTGCTATCGCTCAATGATCGAGGGGCGAACCAATCCGTGGACTGGATAAACCTCCGTGGTCGTGTGTATGCGGCCTACCGAAACAGCTACTACGGCGTTGATCAGCTTTATCTGCTCAATCCTCTCGAAGTTACGGGAGCCGTGCCCATTGTGACGGTTCACTACCGTTATCAATTGTCTGTCCCCAAGATTCAAAAAGATGAAGCCAGCGACACGAGCGTCACCTTGGACGATGCGCTGCATGGCGCACTCACTCAGGCACTGGGCAAAGTCAGCAAAACCGAAGCAAACGATGTAGGTGAACAAAAAGAACCCATTTGCCCAATTCCCCCGTCCGGGGAAGGTGACGGTGCCTACTACGGTTATGGCCCAGGACATTACACCTTCGAAATTGTTGGTGATATGCCTGTTGTCATTGGAGGGCAGTGCTACATCGGAAGGATGGTGGATTGGTTTGGGAGTTACAGCGCCAAGGATGGGCTTGGAGCCCAATTAGTGCTGCGCAAGCCCGACCTGGAAGAAACAGAACGTAGTTACCAAGTGAATGGAAAACGCCGCATGACCGATGTGGTCACCTCAATGGGTAAAGTCGAGGGGGACAATGGCGGCTAGTTGGTGCCTTGGTTCTTTAGTTTGCGAATGCAAAAGCCCCATCAGTGCTTCTGACGGGGCTTTTTAATTTTCGCTGTTTGCTGCGCCACTTTCCTGCAGGCAAAACAAAACCCCTACCTGCATACGCAGATAGGGGTTTCGGAATTTAATCTTGACGATGACCTACTCTCACATGGGGAAACCCCACACTACCATC
>NZ_JBIWEL010000046.1:0-16680 GCF_044762525.1 Pseudomonas sp. NPDC096950
CTTTCAGACAGCAGACGGATCCCTTCGTCGGCGATCTGCATACGCTTGCGGCCTTCGAACGGGAACGGACGAGTCACCACCGCAACGGTGAGGATCCCCATTTCCTTGGCCACTTCGGCGATGATCGGCGCAGCACCGGTACCGGTACCGCCGCCCATGCCAGTGGTGATGAACACCATGTTGGTGCCCTGCAGGACTTCGGCAATGCGCTCACGGTCTTCGAGAGCGGCCTGACGACCTACTTCAGGGTTGGCGCCGGCGCCCAGACCTTTGGTCACACCGGTACCCAATTGCAGGATGGTCCGCGCGCCGATGGATTTCAGCGCCTGAGCATCAGTGTTGGCGCAGATGAATTCAACGCCTTCAATGTTGCTCTTGACCATGTGATTTACGGCGTTTCCGCCGCCACCGCCAACACCGATAACTTTAATAACCGGGCTTGCGGGGATGTTGTCTACGAGTTCGAACATTTTCCCTCTCCTTACATTCTCTAGTTTTTTCGCCTACTGCGTTTGTTGCGGTGCTGCGGTAATTCTTTAGAAGTTGCCTTGTACCCAGCTCTTGATGCGATCGAGCAACGCGGGTTTGGCTTCTTCATTGCTATAGCTGTCGCGGCTGCTGATGCCCGAGAACGAAATCCCGTCGGACTGCTTTTGCAGGCCGTACATCAACAAGCCAACGCCAGTGGAATAAATCGGGTTGCGCACCACGTCATCCAGACCCTTGACGCCATGAGGCACGCCCAGGCGGACCGGCATGTGGAAAATCTCTTCGGCCAGTTCGACCGCGCCTTCCATTTTTGACGTACCGCCGGTCAGCACGATGCCGGCCGGGATCAGGTCTTCGTAGCCGCTGCGACGCAGTTCGGCCTGGATCAGCGTGAACAGCTCGTCGTAGCGCGGTTCGACCACTTCGGCCAGGGCCTGGCGGGACAGCTCGCGCGGTGGACGGTCGCCAACGCTTGGCACTTTGATGGTTTCACCGGCACCGGCCAGTTTGGCCAGGGCGCAGGCGTAGCGAATCTTGATTTCTTCGGCGTACTGGGTCGGGGTGCGCAACGCCATGGCGATGTCGTTGGTCACCTGGTCGCCCGCAATCGGGATCACCGCGGTATGACGGATCGCGCCTTCGGTGAAAATCGCGATGTCGGTGGTGCCGCCGCCGATGTCCACCAGGCACACGCCCAGCTCTTTCTCGTCGTCGGTCAGGACCGAATACGCGGAAGCAAGCTGCTCGAGAATGATGTCGTCGATTTCCAGACCGCAGCGACGCACGCATTTTTCAATGTTCTGTGCGGCGTTGACAGCGCAGGTCACCACGTGGACCTTGGCTTCCAGGCGTACGCCCGACATGCCCAGCGGCTCACGAACGCCTTCCTGGTTATCGATCACGTAATCCTGCGGCAGGGTGTGCAGCACGCGCTGGTCAGCCGGGATCGCCACGGCCTGGGCGGCGTCGAGGACGCGCTCAAGGTCGGCGGCGCTGACTTCGCGATCACGAATCGCCACGATGCCGTGGGAGTTCAGGCTGCGGATGTGATTGCCCGCCACGCCGACGAACGCCGAGTGGATCCGGCAACCGGCCATCAGCTGCGCTTCTTCAATGGCGCGCTGGATCGATTGCACGGTGGACTCGATGTTCACCACCACGCCTTTCTTCAGGCCGCGGGACGGATGAGTGCCGATCCCGACGATTTCCAGCGTGCCGTCGTCCGAGACCTCGCCTACCAGCGCCACCACCTTGAGGTGCCGATATCGAGACCGACGATCATTTTGCCGCTTTGCACGTTTGCCATGGGTCCTGCCTCTTCTTAATTCTTCGCGACAGCGGGTTGGGCTGTCGTGGGCGCTACAGGTTCCCGCCAGCCAACAGCGAGGCCGTTGGCGTAGCGCAGATCGATGCGCGCAATGTTCGTAATCTGTTCTTTAAGCGTCTTGTCGTAGATGGCAATGAAGCGGCGCATCTTTTCCACCAGGTTGCCGCGTCCCAGCAGCAGTTCGATCCCGGGACCGGCACTGCCGGCTCCGGTGGTCAGGAACCAGCTGCCTCGTTCACGCAATTCCAGGCGTGCAATCGAGAAGCCCAATGGCCTGAGCATCTGGCTCAGCACCTGGTATTGCTGCATCACTTGCTGCTGGGCCCGTTGTGGGCCGAACAGCTGTGGCAAGTGTTCGTAGTTCGCCAGCTCACGCGGGGTGAACGCCTGGCCCTGGTTGTTCAACAGCGACTCGTCGCCCCAACGGGCTACCGGCAGTTGTTCTTCCAGGCGAATCACGACTTGATCCGGCCACACCCGACGCACTTCGGCGTGGGCAATCCATGGCATCGTTTCAAGCTCGGTGCGCATGCTCTCCAGGTCGATGGTGAAGAAGCTCGACGCCACGTACGGGGCGATCCGCTGCTGCACCGCTTGCTGGCTGATGTAACTCAAATCGCCCTGCACATTGATCTTGGTGATCGGCCGGTCGGCGTAAGGCAGCAAGCGCTGCGCGCCTTCGTAAGTGCCGAACCCCAGCGCGACCAGCAGCACCGGCCAGAACAAGGCTTTCAGAAAACCAAAATTGGCTTTCGGCAGGCGCGCAGACATCGGCTCTTTGGCCACCATTCGGCTGGCACCCCGCGGCACCGGCTTGCGGCCGGGTGGTGCGGAGGGCTGATGTCTCAGCTGAGCGCCTTGCATGGTCTTAACCTCGCGGCTCGTTGTTGCCGGCAATGCTGGCGGCCAGAATCGCCAGAACCAGTTGCTGGAAATCCAGGCCGGCGGCACGGGCCGCCATTGGCACCAGACTGTGATCGGTCATGCCCGGTGCGGTGTTGACTTCGAGGAACCAGAACTGCCCGTCGGCGTCCTGCATCACGTCTGCCCTGCCCCAACCGGCGATACCCAGCGCCTCACAGGCTTTCGCCGTGAGGTCCATCAGTTCTTTTTCTTTGGTGCTGTCCAGGCCACAAGGGATCCGGTACTGGGTATCGGAAGCCACGTACTTGGCGTCGTAGTCGTAGAAACTGTGCGTGGTGCCCAGGGCAATCGGTGGCAACACCTGGTCACGCAGGGTGGCGATGGTGAACTCCGGACCTTGAATCCATTGCTCGACCAACACTTGCGAATCGTAGGTACTGGCCGCTTTCCATGCGTCGATCAACTCGGACGCGGAAGTCACTTTGGCCATCCCGATACTTGAACCTTCATGGGCCGGTTTGACGATCAAAGGGAAGCCCAGTTCCGTGGCCGCCGAAATACAATCGGCCTCGGAGCTCAGCACCGCGTGGCGTGGCGTCGGAATCCCGAGGCTGTGCCAGACCTGTTTGGTGCGCAGCTTGTCCATGGCCAATGCCGAGGCCAGGATGCCACTGCCGGTGTAGGGAATGCCCAGGCATTCGAGCAGGCCTTGCATGCTGCCGTCTTCACCGCCACGACCGTGAAGAATGATGAAGGCGCGATCGATTTTTTCGTTGAGCAGGCGCTGCAACAGGTCATCACCCACGTCGAGGCCGAACGCGTCCACACCGGCGCTTTGCAGCGCTTCGAGAACCGCATTGCCCGACTTCAGGGACACCTCACGCTCGGCACTCTTGCCGCCGAACAGCACGGCGACGCGGCCGAAGTCTTTCGGCGCGAGGGTGGAGACGAGGTTGGCGTAAGCAGCAGTCATTTCAACTTCCCCACGGTGGGTGCGGCAACCGCGCCCACGAACAACGGACTGTTCAACAATTTTGGTGCGAGACCGCCGATATCACCGGCGCCCTGGCACAGCAGGATGTCGCCGGCACGCAGCAGTGGCTTGACGATCGGCGCCAGGTCGACACCGCGCTCGATGTAGATCGGGTCCAGCTGACCGCGCTGGCGGATGCTGTTGCACAACTTGCGGCTGTCGGCGCCCGGAATCGGCTCTTCGCCGGCCGGATAGACTTCCATCAGCAGCAGGACGTTGGCATCGGCCAGGACATTGACGAAATCGTCGTACAGGTCCCGTGTGCGGCTGTAGCGGTGCGGCTGGTAAACCATCACCAGGCGACGCTCCGGCCAGCCACCGCGCACGGCTTTGATCACCGCGGCGACTTCGGTCGGGTGATGACCGTAGTCGTCCACCAGCATCACGTTGCCGCCGTCTACCGGCAGTTCGCCGTAGACCTGGAAGCGCCGGCCGACACCCTGAAACCCGGACAGGCCCTGGACGATGGCTTCATCGCTGACACCCTCGTCGGAGGCAATGCAGATGGTCGCCAAGGCGTTCAATACGTTGTGGTTGCCCGGCATGTTCACCGAGACATCCAGCGGCTCGCGATCAGGACGCAGCACCGTGAAGAAAGTCTGCATGCCTTGCTGACGCACATTGATAGCGCGCACGTCGCAGTCATCGCCGAAGCCATAGGTGACCGTCGGGCGTTTGACCAGCGGCAGGATTTCACGCACCACCGGATCATCCAGGCACACCACGGCCAAACCGTAGAACGGCAGGTTGTGCAGGAATTCGACGAAGGTTTTCTTCAGTTTGTTGAAGTCGCCGTCGTAGGTCGCCATGTGGTCGGCGTCGATGTTGGTGACCACGGCCACCAACGGCTGCAAGTGCAGGAAACTCGCATCGCTTTCGTCGGCTTCGGCGATCAGGTAGCGGCTGGTGCCGAGCTGGGCATTGGTGCCCGCAGCATTCAGACGGCCACCGATGACGAACGTCGGGTCCAGGCCACCGGCCGCGAACACCGAGGCGATCAGGCTGGTGGTGGTGGTTTTGCCGTGAGTACCGGCGACGGCGATGCCGTGGCGATAGCGCATCAGCTCGGCCAGCATTTCGGCACGGGGCACCACCGGAATGCGGCGTTCCAGGGCAGTGGCGACTTCCGGGTTCGACGTGTTCACGGCACTGGACGTCACCAGTACATCGGCGTTCGCGGCGTTCTCGGCACGGTGGCCGATATAGATGTGCGCACCGAAAGACTCCAGGCGCTCGGTCACCGGCGAAGCTTTGAGGTCGGAACCGGACACTTCATAGCCCAGGTTCAACAACACTTCGGCGATACCGCACATGCCCACGCCGCCGATACCGACGAAATGGATGCGACGGATGCGGCGCATTTCCGGTTGCGGAATGGCTTTCTGATTCTCAACCATGGGCCACCTCCAGGCAGGTGTCGACAACGTTACGGGTTGCATCGGGTTTCGCCAGTCGGCGGGCCGCGTTGGCCATGTCATTGAGTCGTTGCGGTTGCATCAGGACCTCTGTCAGGCGTGCGGCAAGATCTGCGGCGCCAGTCGTTCTTTGCGGCATCAGGAAGGCAGCGCCTTCACGGGCCAAATATTCGGCGTTGCGGGTCTGGTGATCGTCGATGGCGTGGGGCAGAGGCACCAGCATCGAGGGCAGACCGGCGGCGGCCAGTTCACTGATGGTCAACGCGCCTGCACGGCACACCACCAGGTCGGCCCAGCCATAGGCCTGGGCCATGTCTTTGATGAAAGGCTGCACTTGCGCCTCGACGCCAGCCTCGCGATAGCGCTGCGCAGTCACTTCATCGTGGTTTTTGCCGGCCTGATGGAACACTTCCGGGCGCAGGTCGACGGCGACTTGCGACAGAGCTTCAGGCAGCAACTTGTTCAACGGTTCTGCGCCCAGGCTTCCGCCCAGGATCAGCAAACGCGCCTTGCGACCGGCCAGGGCTGGTCGCGGTGTTTCGAGGAACAGTTCGGTGCGCACCGGGTTACCGGTGGTCCGACGGCTGTCCGACAGGGTAAAGGTGTCGGGGAACGCTTCACAGACTCGGGCGGCCAACGGCATCAGCAACCGATTGGCGGTACCGGCCACGGCGTTCTGCTCGTGAACGATGACCGGCACGCCGGACAATTTGGCCGCGACGCCGCCAGGACCGGTCACATAACCACCAAAACCGACCACGCAGACTGGCCGCAGCCGACGAATGATCGTCCGCGCCTGCCAGACTGATTTCAGCAACATGAACGGCGCCTTGAGCAGCGACAGCTTGCCCTTGCCACGCAATCCGCTGGCGTTGATGCGATGCAATTCAAGACCGGCCGCCGGAACCAGATCGTTTTCGATGCCACGCGGTGTACCAAGCCAATGCACGGTATAACCGCGAGCCTGGAATTCGCGCGCGCAGGCCAGCGCCGGGAACACGTGTCCACCGGTGCCGCCCGCCATGATCAATACGTTAGCGCCCATGGGTCGACTCCTCGGCGAAGTCGCTTTCCTGGAACTCGGTCTCTTCGCTGCCCAGGTGGGTTCGACTCTCCCACTCGATGCGCAACAATAAGCCCAGACAGGCACCACAGATCACCAACGAACTGCCGCCATAACTGAGGAACGGCAGGGTCAAACCTTTAGTCGGCAGCAGGCCGACGTTCACGCCGATGTTGATCAGGAACTGACCGATCCACAGGAACGACAAACCGTAGGCAATGTAGGCGGCGAAGAATTGCTTGGCCTTCTCGGCCCAATAACCGATGTACATGCCGCGAATACACACGAAGACGAACAGCGCGACCGTGCACAAAGAACCCACGGCACCCAGCTCTTCGGCCAGGACCGAGAACACGAAGTCGGTGTGGGCTTCCGGCAGGTAGAACTGTTTCTGCACGCTGTTGCCCAAGCCAACGCCCAGCCATTCGCCGCGACCGAACGCGATCAAGGCTTGGGACAACTGGTAACCGGCGCCGAACTGGTCGGCCCATGGGTCGGCGAAGTTGGTCAAACGCGCCATTCGATACGGCTGCACTTGAATCAACAGCACCACCGCCGCGACCGCGAGGACCACCATCAAGGAAAACCGGAACAGCCCGACCCCGCCGAGGAACAGCATCGCCGCCGCAGCGCCCATCATTACAACGGTCGCCCCGAAGTCCGGCTCCATCAGCAACAGGCCGGCCATTGGCAGCAGAACGATGAACGGCTTGAAGAAGCCCATCCAGCTTTCGCGCACTTCTTTCTGGCGACGCACCAGGTAACCGGCGAGGTAGATCACCACGAACACCTTGGCGATCTCGGACGGCTGAACGTTGAAGAAGCTGAAGCCGATCCAGCGCATCGAGCCGTTCACTTCACGGCCGATCCCCGGAACGATCACCATCACCAGCAAACCGAACGCCCCCAGCAGCATCAGCCAACCCAGGCGTTGCCAGGTGGCGATCGGAATCATCATGGTGATCACGCAGGCACCGAGGCCCAGCACGATGTAGATCAGGTGGCGAATCATGTAATACAGCGCACTGCCCGACTGCGCCGCCGCGACTTCGGTCGAGGCCGAGGCAATCATGACCAGCCCGAGGCCGATCAACGCCAGGCAACCGGCGAGCATCGGGAAGTCGAGATCGATGCCGCGCCCGGTGATGATCGGCGATGGATACGGCTTGATGATATTTCGCAGGCTCATGCCAGATCCTCCACAGCGCGGACGAACTGGTGACCACGGTCTTCGTAATTCTTGAACATGTCGAAACTGGCGCAGGCTGGCGACAACAGCACCACATCGCCCGGGTGCGCAGCGGCGCGGCATTGCTCCACCGCTTCGACCAGCGAACCGACGTGGATCAGCGGCACGGCATCGCCAATGGCTTCGCCGATCTTGTCGGAGTCGCGGCCCATCAAAATGACGGCGCGGCAGTTGACCGCCACCGGATCGTGCAGATCCTTGAACTCGGCACCCTTGCCGTCGCCACCGGCGATCAGCACGACCTTGCCGTCGATGTCCGCGCCCAAGCCTTCGATGGCGGCCAGTGCGGCGCCGACGTTGGTGGCTTTGGAATCGTTGTAGTAGCTCACGCCGTCCAGGTCACGGACCCATTGGCAGCGATGTTCGAGGCCGGCGAACGTGCGCAGGCTCGACAGCATGGCGTCGAACGGCAGGCCAACGGCATGTCCCAGGGCCAGCGCTGCGAGGGCGTTGGATTGGTTATGGGCGCCACGAATCTTCAATTCACGCACCGGCATCAGGTTCTGGAATTCGAAGGCCAGGTACCTCTCGCCCTCTTCTTCGCGGATGCCAAATGCCTTGAAATCAGGTTTGCTCAAACCGAAGGTCCAGCACGGCTGGCCCTCGCCCATCAACGGACGGCTCAGGGCGTCCTGACGGTTGACCACGAACTGCTTGGCCCCACGGAAGATCCGGTGCTTGGCCAGGTGATAGGCCGGCAGGCCGCTGTAGCGGTCCATGTGGTCTTCGCTGACGTTGAGCACGGTCGCCACTTCGGCGTTGAGTTGATCGGTGGTTTCGAGCTGGAAGCTCGACAGTTCCATCACGTACAGCTCGACGTCGTCGCTGAGCAAATCCAGCGCCGGCGTGCCGAGGTTGCCGCCAACCGCCACACGCTTGCCCGCCGCAGCGGCCATCTCGCCGACCAGGGTGGTGACGGTGCTTTTCGCGTTGGAACCGCTGATGGCGACAATCGGCGCCTTCGCGTTACGCGCGAACAGCTCGATGTCGCCGGACAATTTCACGCCACGGGCGGCGGCAGCCTGCAGGGCCGGGGTCGCCAGCGCCAGGCCGGGGCTCACGTAGAGCTCGTCGGCACGGCACAGGAATTCGACGTCCAGCTCGCCACAACGCACTTCCACGTGCGGATAGTCACGCTTGAGCGTGGCCAGTTCCGGTGGATTTTCCCGCGTATCGGCCACGGCAAACGACGTGGCGCCCTTCGCCAGGAAGCGAACCAGGGACATGCCGCTCTCTTGCCGAGCACGAAAACGATGCGGAATTGGTCAGAAGCGATCAGAGACACTCGTTCTACCTCAGCTTCAGGGTGGCAAGGCCGACCAGTACGAGAATCACGGTGATGATCCAGAATCGGACGATCACGCGCGGCTCAGGCCAGCCCTTGAGTTCAAAGTGGTGGTGTATCGGCGCCATACGGAATACGCGGCGCCCGGTCATCTTGAAGGAGGCCACCTGGATGACCACCGACAGGGTTTCCATCACGAACACGCCGCCCATGATGAACAGAACGATTTCCTGACGGACGATCACCGCGATGGTGCCCAGGGCTGCGCCCAGCGCCAGCGCACCGACGTCGCCCATGAAGACTTGTGCCGGATAGGTGTTGAACCAGAGGAAGCCCAGGCCCGCACCGATCAACGCGCCGCAGAACACGATCAGTTCACCCGCACCCGGTACGTAAGGGATCAGCAGGTACTCAGCGAATTTCACGTTACCGGACAGGTAGCAGAAAATGCCCAGGCCACCGCCCACCATCACGGTCGGCATGATCGCCAGGCCGTCGAGGCCGTCAGTCAGGTTGACCGCGTTGCTCGAGCCGACGATCACGAAATAGGTCAGGACCACGAAACCAATGCCCAGCGGAATGCTGTAGTCCTTGAGCATCGGCAGGATCAGGGTGGTTTCCACCGGGGTCGCTGCGGTCATATAAAGGAAGATCGCCGCGCCGAGGCCGAACACCGACTGCCAGAAATACTTCCAGCGACTCGGCAGGCCTTTCGAGTTCTTCTCGATCACCTTGCGGTAGTCGTCGACCCAGCCGATGGCACCGAACAGCAAGGTCACCAGCAACACAGTCCAGACATAACGGTTGCTCAGGTCAGCCCAGAGCAAAGTACTGACGCCGATGGACGACAGGATCAGCGCGCCGCCCATGGTCGGGGTGCCGGATTTGGACAGGTGCGATTGCGGACCATCATTGCGAACGGACTGGCCGATCTGACGGTTCTGCAACGTGCGGATCATCCACGGGCCATAGCACAGCGACAAAACCAGCGCGGTCAGCACACCGAGTATCCCGCGCAGGGTCAGGTACTGAAAGACCGCGAAGCCTTTGTAGAACTGTTGCAAGTACTCCGCTAACAGCAGCAGCATTAATGTTTCTCCAGACTGGACCCGCACAAAGCGGCGACGATGTTTTCCATCGCAGCGCTGCGCGAGCCCTTGATCAAAATAGTGGTGTTTGTATCTTGCTCGGCGCCCAGGGCCTCGATCAGCTCAGCCTGGGTGCTGAAGTGAAAGGCCTGCGGGCCAAATGCGTTCACGGCGTGCGTCATCATCGGACCGACCGCATAAAGCGCAGAAACCTTGCCACGGGCGTATTCGCCCACGTCGCGGTGCCCCTGCTCCGCCCAGTCGCCCAACTCGCCGATATCCCCGAGCACCAGAACGGTGCGTCCGGAAAAGCCGGCGAGTATATCAACGGCGGCGCACATCGAGGTGGGGTTCGCGTTGTAAGTGTCATCAATCACGCGCATGCCGTTGGTCGCCAGTTGCGCGACGGTGCGGCCCTTGACCGGTTGCACCGCGCCCAGGCCAGTGGCGATGCCGAACAGCGACACGCCCAACGCATGGGCAGCAGCGGCGGCGGCCATGGCATTGGCGACGTTATGGGTGCCGAGCAGGTTCAGTTGAACCCGCTCCACACCTTCCGGACTGTGCAGGTTGAACGCCGGGCAGCCGCGGGCATCGCGGCCCAGGTCGCTGGCGTAGAAATCGGCGCTTGGGTTGTTCAGGGCGAAGGTCAACACTTTGCGGCCGCCAGCGCGGGCCTTCCAGATGCCGAACGCCTTGTCGTCGAGATTGAGAACGGCGACGCCATCGGCCTCCAGCCCTTCGATAATCTCGCCCTTGGCTTCAACGATTTTGTCCGGCCCGCCGAACTCACCGACGTGGGCGGTCCCGGCGTTATTGAGGATGGCCACGTGGGGTTTGGTCATGGCCACGGTGTAGGCAATTTCACCCAGGCGCGAAGCACCGAGTTCGATCACGGCGGCGGTGTGTTCCGGCGCCAGTTCGAGCAGGGTCAACGGCACGCCGAGGTCATTGTTCAGGTTGCCACGGGTCGCATGCACCGGACCACGGGTGCGCAGGATGCTCGCGAGCATTTCCTTGACCGTGGTCTTGCCGCTGGAACCGGTCACTGCGGCGACCGGGTGGCTATAAGCAGCACGGTTCAGCGCGCCGAGTTGGCCAAGGGCCTGGCGGGTGTCTTTCACGACGAGTTGCGGCAAGGTGCTGTCGGCGACTTCGCGCTCGACCAGTGCCGCGACGGCGCCTTTGCCGGCAACGTCATTCAGATAGTCGTGGCCATCGAAGCGCGGGCCGGTCAGGGCAATAAACAATTGGCCGGGTTTGATCGCACGGCTGTCGATGCTGACACCGTCGAAACTGGCGTCGGCAGCGACCAGGCGGGCATTCAGCACGCTGGTCAATTCGCTGAGTTTCAAGGCTTTAAGCATGGGCCACCTCCCACGCGGTCAGGGCATGATCAGCCTCGACCAGATCGGAGAACGCGTGGCGCTGACCATTGATTTCCTGATAGTCCTCGTGACCTTTACCGGCCAGGACAATCACGTCATCCGCCGAAGCGCTGGCGATCAATTGCGCAATCGCCTGACCACGACCCGCCACGAACGTGACTTTATCCACAGCGGTGAAACCGGCGCGGATGTCATCGAAAATCACCGATGGATCTTCGGTGCGCGGGTTGTCGTCGGTCACCAGCACGCCATCGGCCAAGCGCTCGACCACTTCAGCCATCAGCGGACGCTTGCCGCGATCGCGATCACCGCCGCAACCGAACAGGCACAACAACCGGCCTTTGGCGTGTGGACGCAGGGCCAGCAAGACTTTTTCCAGCGCGTCCGGGGTGTGGGCGTAATCGACCACCACCAGCGGCTGAGTACCGCCGCCCAGGCGCTGCATGCGTCCGGCGGGGCCTTCGAGTTTTGGCAGGACCTTGAGGATTTCGTCCAGCGCATAGTCCAGACCCAGCAAGGCACCGACCGCGGCCAGTACGTTGCTCAGGTTGAAACGACCGAGCAAGGTGCTGCGCAAATGGTGTTCGCCTTGCGGCGTGACCAACGTGGCGCGCACGCCTTCGTCGTCGAACTGTGCTTCGCGGCAATAAAGGTAGGCGCTGGAGTTCTCCAGGCTGTAGGTGATCAGGCGCGACTCACGTTTGTCAGCAGCGAGTTCGCGGCCAAATTCGTCATCGAGGTTGATCACCCGGCATTTCAAATCGTTCCAGGCAAACAGCTTGGCCTTGGCTTCGCCATAAGCCTGCATGGTGCCGTGGTAATCCAGGTGATCGCGGGACAGGTTGGTCATCACCGCCACATCAAAGGCCAATGCAGTCACGCGGCCCTGATCCAGTCCGTGGGAAGACACTTCCATGGCCACGGCTTTGGCGCCGGCCTTTTTCAGGTCGGCGAGAGTCGCTTGCACGGCAATCGGGTTCGGCGTGGTGTGCAGGCCGCTTTCCAGCGCGCCGTAGAATCCGGTACCCAAAGTGCCGACGATGCCGCAGTGCTGACCGAGCAGGTCAAGCGCTTGCGCTACCAATTGCGTGACACTGGTTTTGCCGTTGGTGCCAGTGACGCCGACCAGATTCAGGTGACGGCTCGGGTCGCCATAAAAGCGCCCGGCAATGTCCGACAACTGCGCCGCCAGGCCTTTGACCGGAATCAGCGGCACATCGGTAATCGGCAGCACAGTGGCGCCTTCGACTTCGTAAGCCACGGCAGCCGCACCGCGTTGCAACGCGTCGGCAATGTGCGCACGACCGTCGAATTTGCCGCCAGGGACGGCGAGGAACAAATCGCCTGCCCGCACGTTGCGGCTGTCGAGGGTCAGTTCGCGGATCAACAGATCGCGACCGGCGTGGGCAAAAATCTTGTTCAGACTCAGAGACATCAGCCGCGCCCTCCATTGGCTTTCAGCGGAACGACCGGTGTAGCGTTGGCCTGTTGGGTCGGTGGCAGGTTGTCCGGAGTGATGTTCATTAGGCGCAAGGTCCCGGACATCACTTTGCTGAACACCGGCGCCGATACCAGGCCACCGAAGTAACCGGCCTTGGTCGGTTCATCGATCACCACCACAATGGCGAAACGCGGATCGCTCATCGGGCCGAAACCGGCGAACAACGAGCGATAGGAATTCTCGGCGTAGCCCTTGGCGCCCACCGACGTCTTGCGCGCCGTACCCGACTTGCCGGCCACGTGATACGCCGGCACCTGCGCACGGAACACACCGCGCGGGGCCTCGATCACTTGGGTCAGCATGCCTTGCATGGTCTTCGCGACTTTTTCCGGGATCACTTGGGTGGTCTGCGGCGGCTTGTCGGTCTTGATCAGGGTCAGCGGCGCGATGCGACCGTTGTTGGCCAGTGCCGAGAAGGCGTGGACCAGTTGGATCGCCGTCACCGAAATACCGTAGCCATAGGACAGCGTGGCGGTTTCAGCCTTGCGCCATTCGCGGTAGTTCGGCAGGTTACCGACGCGCTCGCCGGGGAAGCCCAGGCCGGTGTCCTGGCCGAGGCCGACTTTCTGCGCCAGACGGAAAATGGTTTCGCCGCCGATATCGAACGCGACCTTACTCATGCCGACGTTACTGGAGTTGATCAGGATGCCGGTCAGGTCGAGCACCGGGCCTTCGGTCTTCGAGACGTCCTTAATGGTGTACTTACCGATCTGCAAGCTGCCCGGGTACACCTCGACGGTGTCGCTCGGCTTCCAGCGCCCGGTTTCGAGGGCGGCACTCATGGAGATCGCCTTCATGGTCGAACCGGGTTCGAACACGTCGATCATTGCGCGGTTACGCATCATCGCCGGTTGCAGGTTGCGACGGTTGTTCGGGTTGTAGGTCGGCTGGTTGACCATGGCGAGGATCTCGCCGCTCTTCACGTCCATGATTACGAGGCTGCCGGCCTTCGCACCGTTCTCGATGATCGCGTTGCGCAGTTCGCGGTTGGCCAGGTATTGCAGACGCAGGTCAATGGACAACGCCAAGGGCTTGCCGGCCTTGGCGTTTTTGGTGACCTGGACATCCTTGATCAGTCTGCCGCGCCGATCCTTGATGACCTGTCGCTTGCCGGCGACCCCGGCCAGCCATTCGTCGTAAGCCAGCTCGACGCCTTCGCGCCCGTGGTCGTCGATGTCGGTAAAGCCAACCATGTGCGCGGTAACTTCGCCGGCCGGGTAGAAACGGCGGAACTCTTCGATGCCGTAGACGCCGGGCACTTTCAGGTCGAGCACCGATTGGCCCTGCTCGGGGGTCAGCCCACGCACGAGGTAGATGAACTCTTTATTGGCCTGGGCTTCGAGGCGTTCGGCCAGGGCTTTCGGGTCTTGGCCGAGAGCTGCGGCCAGTGCTGGCCACTTCTCTTTGGCCAGCTGCATTTCCTTGGCGTTGGCCCACAGAGTGGTAACCGGGGTGCTCACGGCCAACGGCTCGCCGTTACGGTCAGTGATCAGACCACGGTGAGCCGGAATAGGAATGTGACGAACGCTGCGTGCATCGCCCTGACCTTTGAGGAAGTCACGGTCGACCACTTGCAGGTCGATGATGCGCCAGCAGATTGCAGCCACCATGATGCCGAGCAAACCCAGCACCACGCGGAACCGCCAAGGGAAGAGTGCGCCTTCGAGTTTCATCATGGCGCCACCATCCGTACTTCAGCGGCGCCGGGAATGCGCATCTTCAGTTGTTCGGTGGCCAGCACTTCGATACGGCTGTGGGCGGTCCAGGTGCTCTGCTCCAGAATCAACCGGCCCCACTCGGCCTGCGCCTTGTCGCGCACGCTCAACTCGTTGTACAGCGAGTTCAACAGCTGACGGTTCCAGTGAGCGGCATAGGACACGCCGATGGCCGACACGAGCACGCCAACAAACAGCAGCAGCATGAAAAAGCTTCCGCCGGGAAGTGGCTTGGCGAAAAGCTTGCTCACCGCAGCTTCTCCGCGACGCGCATGATGGCGCTACGGGAACGTGGGTTGGCTTTGAGTTCGGCCTCGGAGGCGGACTGCGCTTTGCCATGGACTTTGATTTTCGGTTCGAAAGCAACGTGACGGACCGGCAGGTTGCGCGGCAGGTTGTCGGCTTCGCCTTTCACCAGTTTGCGCATGAACAGTTTGACGATGCGGTCTTCAAGCGAGTGGAAGCTGATCACCACCAGGCGACCGCCGACTTCCAGGCATTCCAGAGCGGCTTCGAGGCCGGCTTCCAGATCGCCCAGTTCGTTGTTGACGTGAATGCGCAGGCCCTGGAACGCACGGGTGGCCGGGTTCTTGCCCTTTTCCCATGCAGGGTTGGCGACTTTCAGGACTTCAGCCAGGTCAGCGGTGCGCTCGAACGGCTTGATGTCGCGGCGTTCGGCCACGGCACGGGCCATGCGACCGGAGAAACGTTCTTCGCCGTATTCCTTGAACACCCGGGCGATTTCTTCCACCGGCGCGGTGTTGACGAATTCGGCAGCGCTGATCCCGCGAGACGGGTCCATGCGCATGTCCAGCGGGCCATCGTTGAGGAAACTGAAGCCGCGCTCAGGGTCGTCGAGCTGTGGCGAGGAGACGCCAAGGTCGAGCAAAACACCGCTGACCTTGCCCGCCAGACCGCGGTCGACGACTTCCGAACCAAGCTCGGCAAAGCTGCGCTGCACAACGACAAAGCGGCCGTCTTCGGCCGCTAGCGTTTGCCCGGTGGCAATCGCTTGAGGATCTTTGTCGAATCCAAGCAACCGACCATCGGGGCCGAGCTGGCTGAGGATCAACCGGCTGTGTCCGCCGCGCCCGAACGTGCCGTCCAGATAGCAGCCATCAGGACGTACGGCGAGAGCCTCCACGGCTTCGTCGAGCAGTACGGTGATGTGGTTAAAGCCGCTATCAATAGTCACAGGATCAAATCACGCAGTTCATCAGGCATAGCGCCCGGTTGTTGAATAGCAGCCAGGTCAGCGGCAGAAACCGCATCCCAGGCATCCTCGTCCCATAATTGGAACTTGTTCAGTTGGCCTACCAGCATTGCGCGCTTATCCAACTTGGCATATTCGCGCAGACGCGGCGGAACCAGAAAACGACCACTGCCATCGAGCTCGAGGTCGACGGCATTACCAATCAGCAAACGTTGCAGGCGGCGGTTCTCTTCGCGAAGCGAAGGCAGTGCGCGCAGTTTGGTTTCAATAATTTCCCACTCATCGAGGGGATAAACACACAAACACGGATCAACGGCATCGATGGTGACGATCAGTTGACCGGAACTACGCGAAACCAACTCGTCACGGTACCGGCTCGGCATAGCGAGACGGCCCTTTGCATCGAGACTGATTGCGTTAGCTCCGCGAAACACGTCTGCGTTTCTCCAATTTTTAGCATTTTGAGCTCAAAAAACCCACTTCATGCCACTTTCCGCCACTTGCGCACACTATAGGAATGCGCCCACCACACCGTCAAGGCGCGGATTAAAGGAAAAGCCTTACAGAACGGAGATTTAGGAGCGTAAAAGGAGGGGTAACGAGAATATGACGTATGTTTTTGCTCAATAACTTGATTCAGCACTGATGGCTGCGCTCGAAAGTTAAAGTAATTTGTTAAGAGTAAGATTTTTTCGGTATTACGACGGAGGGTCTGCTGGTGTTTATGTAAGGAGGGAAATCGATGTAACGAGGCATTTCGCGCATAGCCGGAATCACTGGCTAACCGATATCACAAAAACCCTCTGCCAGTCATTACAAACGAAGGGATTTTGTGACTACCGATGCCCTGCTCAACGATTAAAGCAGGGAAAGAAATAAGGTGGAGAGTCGATCTGTAAGCCGGGTTCTGTCTTGAACAGTCATTCGTCTACGATGGCCATCACTGGACATCTTTAGCAACCTACCCGGTCCCAGCGCGGGCCACGCCTTGGGACCCTATTTGGACTTGGTCCTAGTGGGGTGTACCTAGCCACGACCTGTTGCCCGTCG
>NZ_JBIWEL010000047.1:0-10874 GCF_044762525.1 Pseudomonas sp. NPDC096950
GACGCCACAGTTTCAACAATCAGCTGTCACCGGTAGAGTTTGAAAAGCGTTACGCAGCGAGCCTGGAGAGTGTCTAGGAAACCCGGGGCGATTCACCATGCCCTAACAGGTGCGGGCTGGGCGCATATTTTTTTGAGAGTCTCACCGGCAGTGCGTTCAGTCTTTCGACGCGTGAAGTGATCGTTGATTGAGCTTGCAGGGCACATCCGGTTGGAATGCTTCGCTGTTAGTGGCCGGGCGAGCGAATGCGCTCATCTGAGGCGTTAATGCTTCGCGGGTGACCATGACGGGTTTACGACCTCTGGTCGGTTGTGGTGAACACGTATCAAGTTCTCTTAATCCATTTAGAAACGCATCCTGGAAGCAGCCATGAGCGCATTTAAAAATCTGCTGATGTCAGCGAGTGAGCGAAAACTCAAAGCCTTGCAAGAATGGCATCGCGCATTTGAAAATAGGGCTCTTCGTATGAACTCCCCAGATTCCTTCCATGAAGAGTTGATCCGTCAAGCCGACGAGATGGAACGTCTAGGTGTTGTTGACTGGCAGGAGTGGCGAGACCTACGAGTGGAAGCCGATCAAGCTTATCTGCTTGCTGTCGCGGGAGACGATTACCACACGCTTGAAGTACCTAATACAGCGTGGCACGAGTCTAGTCCAACCCCAATCGGATCGGCGCCACTTCGTAATCCATAGAATGAGGATTTCGTGGATGCTTATGGTTGTGGAGACCTTGCAAAATCATCAGGCCTTAGGGGTTGTCAGCGGTCGCCAACCCATGCGCTTGTGCAATAGCGGAGGAAATAAGCGATTGATCGAGCGCCAACTCGCCAAATGAATCAGTCGTGTCGATGTAGCGCATGGCGGACTTCATGTCCTTCCAACCGACGTAGGTCATCAGCGCTTTAATGTCCCAGCCATTCGCCGCCGCCCAGGTGGCGAAGCCGCGACGCAGTGAGTGACTGGTGTACAGATCGCCAGACACGCCCGCTCGACTAAAAATTCGTCGCAGCAGTGGAATTAGGCTGTTGGCATTCAAGCCGTCCTCCGCCAGATGCCCCCAACGATTGAGCTTTCTGAACACCGGACCCTGTGCGATGCCGGCGACGGTAATCCAGTTGACGTAAGCCTGAACAGGGCAGAGCTTCTTCAGGGCGGGTGTACGGAACGTCGTGCCGAGGTGCTGGCGATCCCCCTTGCTATGTGGCAGGTAAAAGGTGATGCCCACGCCGGCTTGCGCTTGGGTGTGCTCAACCTGTAATCGCGATAGCTCATCCCCGCGAAAGCCCCGCCAGAATCCGATCAACACCAAGGCCATGTCGCGCCGACTGCGCAACAGGCCTGCCAGATCATAACGGGCGGCAGCTTGCTCGGCGTCTTGCTCCAACCACTGAACGGCTTGTTCCAGATGCTGCAGGAGCAGGGGAGTCGCTTGTTTCTCCTGGGCGGGATGCAAGGCACGGATACCCTTGATCAACTGCCGCACCGCCGGTGTTTTGGTCGGATCGGGAAAGCCTTGGGTGATGTGCCATTGAGCGAGGGCGGCTAGGCGCTGCTTCAGCGTGCTGATGGCGTGCTGATCCGCGTACTCGGCGAGGTAGCGCACGATGCCATCCCCCGTCGCCGGCAGAAATCCGCCCCAAGTCACTTCAAAGTGCTCCACCGCCGCGCGATAGCTGCGCCGGGTGTTATCCCGGGTACCGGCCTGCAGGTAGCGATCTGCCTTGTTCATCTTGACCCTTCTGCGTCAAACGTACCTTTTCCGGCGACGGAAAAAGCCAAAAACAAGTCTATGATGCGATAACGCTCAATTATTTTATCAAAGATAAGCTCTCATATTGTTCTTTTTTTTGCGGTAAAGTGCTATGTATATATGTGGTATGTAAAACAGTACGAAATCGTAGGAGAGGAAAATGGCACGCGGCGGAATTAACAAGGCGATTGTGCAAAAAGCGCGGGAATCGCTGCTTGCTCGGGGAGAGAATCCGAGCATCGACGCCGTGCGCATCGAGTTGGGAAATACCGGCTCAAAGACAACTATTCACCGTTATTTGAAGGAAATAGAAGATTTTGACCCTCGACCGCGGGCCTCTAGAGAACGACTGAGTGATGAATTGACTGAACTTGTTGCCGGCCTCTTAGAGCGAATGACAGAGGAGGGCGGCGAAGCTCTTGCGTACGCCCAGGCGCGCTTCGACGAGCAGCGCAGCGAGCTGGAGCAAAAGCTCGACGGCTTGAGTGCCGAACTCACCTCATTGCAGCGTGAAATGGATAGTCAGAAAGGAGCGTTAGTGCTTCAAGCGGATGAGTTGCAGATTTGTCAGACAAGCCTGCAAGCCGAACTCACCCGCAATGCACGCCTGAGCCAAAATTGCGGTGACTTGGAAATTCGCGTGCAGGAGAAGGATGAGCAGATCCGTTCTCTGGAAGAAAAGCACCTTCACTCCCGCGAGGCGCTGGAGCATTACCGCAATGCGGTCAAGGAACAGCGTGACCAGGAACAGCAACGACACGAAGGGCAGGTGCAGCAAGTTCAGGTTGAGCTGCGCCAACTCCAGCAGACGTTGATGGTCAAGCAGGACGAACTGACTCGACTCAACAGAGATAACGAGCGCTTGCTGAGTGAGGCTCGGCAGCTGGCCAAAGCGGCGGCGACGCATGAAGATGCGGCGGTTCGATTGGCCGGTGAGATTGCCACCATTAAGACAGCAGTCGCCAAGGCTGACGGTACGAAAGAAGCGCTTCAGGAACAGCTCGGAATGTCGCGCGCGGAATCCAAGCGGTTAGAGGAGGGCCTTTCACGGGCAAGTGCGCAATTGGTCGAAGCCACGAGGTTGTCGTTGCACTATTCAGCGGAGCTCACTCAGCTACGACAAGCCGCGGGTCATCCGCACACTGACAATGAAAGCTCCACGAGATAAGGCCAGAGGAGAGTTAAATTGATCACATTTGACGCGGTGTGCCGCGGTTCGGTTGCAAGCACTCTTGACCTCAAATATGCGCATGAGCGCCTAAGTCAGATGGTTTTTTCGGACGATTGTTCGGGGCCACTGAAGCGCGCCGGGCGACTCAAGTCTCAAGCGAAGAAGGTGGCGCCCAAAATGAGCAGGGGGAGTCTTGATGCGTATAAGGGTAAAGAAACGCCGCTGTGAATTTCTAGGTATTGTTTTGAGTTGCATACTAAGTACACATTCCGCGTTCGCTTGCACAGCGCTGTAACTGTAAGCGACCATCACATATCAGCGATGGCAATTGGGCATAAATTGCGACGGCGACAGGCCGTACTGGGGCGATTTCCGCCAGTGACGTCAGGCCTGGATCCCCCATCCTAGAGAGATCGTTCGGGTCGGCCACCAAATGAAAGGCGTTCCACGCCCAGCCCGCAAGCCTCGTGAAAATTCTCTTACATCGACTTGATCGAAACCACTTTCACAAATCGGAATTTTTTCTTGGCCGCCCTAGTAGCTTCTTGCTCGGCTAGGAGGGTACTTAGCGTATCGGCCTCATGGACCATCTCGTGCGTCTCGCCTTCAAATTCATTGCCCACTCGAAGCGTGACTCTCAGCCTGGGTGTAAATGTTTTCGCGACTTTCTTTTTCTCTGCCACTTTCGCCGGCTGCGTGATCACGATATCCGAGACAGGCTTCTGCACTGGAGGCTCACTGCATTGCGGAGCTTGCTCGCTACCACCGAACAGCGCCCGGCGCATTTCTTCTTCAGTTGAATCTGGATTCATGCCAATTCTCAGAGGGGTGTTATGAGTTGCTAGTGCGATTCTATCAGCATGGCGAATTTATCCAGTCGAGAGTCCCGTCCGCTCAGGTCTAATCCCTTGCAACCACGGCTGGAGGATTTAGGTTCGCCATTTATCGATACGGCTACGTGAGGCCGAACCACTGCTGACTGGGGCGACGGATAACACACGTAACTTTTGACGTGTTCATATCAGCCGCGACTTGCCGCTCCCGAGATTTTTCCTTCAGGGGGAGCCTCCATAATCGAAGGACCACAACCCAAACAGACATTCGAGAAAGGCAGAAATTGGCTAATTTTTTGCCTGTCGCCACTGCTATCGCTGGGTCGAAAGGTGCCTGTCAGGAAGGGCTGCAACCGCGCCAAGCAAACACTGTGGCGTCAATGTTGCTGCATCGAACGGTTCAATAGGTCGGCTCGCAAGCTGTATGCTGACGTGTTGATTCAAGACATAGGTAGAGGGCAGCAATATAGATCACGGGAAGAGTCGAGATCGAGACAGTCATTGACGTCTTGTGTGATGCATGCAGCAGTTCCACGCGTTCTGAGTATGGCGGACTTCAATACGCCAGCCTCCACGCTCACTGGGGTTATGGCACCAGACATGACGGCGAGCGGTATGAGCTGCATCTCTGTGAGGACTGCTTCTTCAAGACTATTGCTTACCTCAAGCAGGAACGGCGGACCGAGAATTTGCTCAGCGACACAGCTGCTGACGCCCCTGATGATTTTGGCCTGGTCGCAAGGGACGATTTCTTCGGAGACAAGGGGAATCGTTAGGCCGTCCATTGTTTATCCGTCCGCGTACCACTCCCAAACAAGCACTCAGGGAAAGCGTCTGCTCTTGGCCGTTTCTGCCTGCGGTGACCGACTGAAAACGGCCAGAAGCGGACGTTCAAGGCAGTTGAACCAGAAGAGACTTTTGCCATTCGAGCCATAAATATCTGGTCTTTTTTCAAAAATATCATACGAGTGTGCCTTTTTAGCACTTCTTGTTTTTCCTCCTCAAAAGAGGGAGAATAACCGGAAGTCGAGCTAGTAGGAGCTAGATAAAATGCATATGAATGTTGTCTTTTCTGAGTCTGATGAAGTAGCTGCGCGCCTCGAAGAGCTTGGAGTCTCTGAAGCATCACTCAGAGAAGCCATCAACCAAGGGCATCTACAGCGCGCTAGGCTGACACCAAACCATCCTCGTATTTTTCCAGGGTTAGAAATGTGGGGCTGGTGTGTAGCAGGCCTACGTGATCAGCTTCGCCCTCTCGGCTGGGTTGCTCATGTGGCAGGCAATTACGAGTCGACAATAAATAATGCTCTCGATCTGGCTATTGCAGTGGCCTCAGGTGATGAGGCGACGGGGATTGCTCACTCACGTCCTTCTAATAGATCCAAAAAGGGAAAAAATACTGTTGAGGCTGTTGAAGGGAATCGACAAGGAGATATGTTTTTTGAACTTCTACCTGAAAAAATTATAACGGCCCCTTCCAATAATGATACTTGGATTTTACTGCATCACACTGATGTCCATAAGAAGGAAATTCGTATCGAATTTTCTAAGCCATGGGATATCGGAGAGGATGGTAAAATTACTTCTTGGGCTGAACGTATCATTCTATGCAGCATCTCCTTCGATGACGACATCCAACTGGAAGATTTCATTGAACCCGATGGTATGAATATTAATATCAACATTACTAGAAAAGCATCTTGACTTACCATGTTTAATGCCATGCGATTTTCCCTTGCCCGGAAGCGGAGGGGAATGAAGAAACGTGAACTAGCCATTTTAATTGGGGTGACCGAGCGCTCCGTGTCAGGCTATGAAAACGGTACTCAGGAACCTGAATCTGGAACGTTACGTCGAATTGCAGAAGCCCTCGAGTTTCCTGAGGTTTTTTTCTTCGGCGACGATCCTGAGATCCCTACTCCAGATGTTGCAAGTTTTCGGTCACTTTCGAAGATGTCAGCTGCTCAGCGTGACTCCGCACTCGGAGCAGGAGCCATTGCTCTACTTTTGAATAGCTGGATTGAGTCACGATTTGATTTGCCGGAGCCTGATATTCCAGACTTAGGCAGCGACAGGGATTTTTCAACAGTAAACCCAATCGATTTCGAGTCTCAAGAACTTGAGGAGTACCCGGTATCAGGTGCAATCCAGGGGCCTGAAGCCGCAGCGGAAATGCTGCGGGCACACTGGGGGTTAGGGCAGAATTCCATCAGAAATATAATTGTTCTATTGGAGTCGAAAGGCGTGAGAGTTTATTCCTTGGCAATTGATGCCAAAGAGGTAGACGCGTTTTCAATGTGGAGTGGTGGACGCCCCTTCATGTTTTTAAATACATACAAATCAGCTGAGCGCTGTCGGTTTGATGCTGCTCACGAACTTGGCCATTTGGTTTTACATCAGCATGCACACCCACAAGGTCCAGATTTGGAAAGAGAGGCTAATGCCTTTGCCTCAGCTTTTCTTATGCCGCGAGCTAGTGTGTTGGCTCGGGCGCCGCGCTCAGCTACAATTCAAAGTCTTATAAAGTTTAAGAAATATTGGTCTGTCTCAGTGGCAGCATTAAACTACCGCCTCCATACCTTAGGTCTAATTACTGATTGGACATATCGAACTCTATGTATTCAGATCGCCCAAGAGGGATATCGGACCTCTGAGCCTGAGTCACTGCCCCATGAAAAATCGGTAATCCTCGAAAAGGTTTTTTCTGCTTTGAGAGATGAGGGGGTCAGCAAATATAGTGTGGCAGAACAGTTGGCTATACCTCAGACGGAAATAAATGAACTTACATTTGGACTTATGTTAAACGTGTTAAAGGGAGGAGGAGCATCAGGCGCTATAGGTAGTGGAGGGAGCCCATCCTATCTCCGGCTGGTTAAAGGATAGGCTATAGCTTTTGAACGGGCCTTGGCATGATTACCTCCATCGTCATTGAATTTTACTTTTGGGAAGAAACATAATGGACTTTGTATTCGGTAAAAAGAAAAACCCTCAAGCAGTTGACGAGTTAGTTCAGGCCCTTCGTGAGCTCGATATAGAAGGAAGCCTATATATAGGCTACCCAATTTTTGAAGTTAATGAAAATGCAGTTCTTACTGACGCCTTGATGGTGACAAAAGATCATGGTGTGGTGGTCTTCGATCTCAGCAATACTGCAGAGGATGACCCGGTCATAGTTGAGGAATATCAGGACGATCTATACAGGGGGCTGGTTAAACGATTTTTAGCTGAAAAGGGATTGGTTAATAGGCGTGATCTTTCCATTCAAGTGAATGTATTATCTTTCAGGCAGGATGTTCTGGAAGGTGTAGATTCGTGCACCCCTGATACTGTGGTTTCGACTATTCAGCAGTATGCTGGTATTTCTGGTGAGCAATTCAAGCTCGTAAATGCTTCGATTCAAAAGACATCAGTTCTTAAACCTGCTAAAAAGAGAACAAAAGTTAAAGATGAAGGTTCTTTGGGCTCAACTATAAAGAAAATTGAAAAAGAGATTGCCAACTTAGATCGATGGCAAAAGAAGGCTGCGATTGAGTCGCCAGATAAGCCTCAACGGATAAGAGGGCTTGCTGGATCCGGTAAAACAATAATTCTTGCTATGAAAGCCGCATATTTGCATGCTTATAATCCTGAACTTGTTATTGCCGTTACGTTCCAAAGCCGCTCTCTTTACCAGCAGTTGGAAAGGCTTACAGATAAGTTTTATTTTGAGCATAAGCAAGAAGATACAGATCCAAGCTTTCTTAAGATTCGCCATGCGTGGGGAAGCACAAGGGAAGTAGGTATTTATTCTGAAGTCTGTAGCCAGATCGGAATTGTACCTATGAATTTTATGGATGCAAAGCAAAAATACACACGCGAAACTGCTTTTGAGGGAGCGTGTCAAGAAGCCCTTGATGCAATCAGCGGGATTCAAGTTGAGCCGTTGTATGACTATTTGCTTATAGATGAGGCTCAAGATTTTCCAGTTTCTTTTTTCAAATTAGTTTATAGGTTTGTGCGTAGTCCCGAAAAGTTGATTTGGGCTTACGATGAGTTGCAGAATTTAGGTAATTTTACAATGCTGCCAGCAGATGAGCTTTTTGGATGCTCTTCCGAAGGGCGCCCACTTGTTCATCTTGAAAATGAGCCTGGTCGTCCTCAGCAAGATATAATGTTGCCTATTTGTTATAGGAACCCCCCTTGGACTCTAACACTTGCTCTCGCTTTAGGGCTGGGTATCTATCGTGATAGTGGACCCATACGCATGTTTCCGGACCCCCGGTTTTGGAAAGATATCGGCTTCGAGCTTGTGTCTGGCGAGTTGGCTCTTGGAAAGTCTGTTTCGTTGCAGCGTTCCTCCTCAAGGACACCTGACTATTTTTATAGTTTGATGAATGTTGAGTCAGCGATAGGGTATCAAGGATTCGATAACAAGGAGTTACAAGGTAAGTGGGTCGCTCAGCAAATTCAACGTGATATTACTAGCGGTGAGCTTGAGTTTAGCGATGTGTTGATAGTTTTTCCTGATGCATACACGCTGAATAGTGAATCGGCTTATGTAATGCACGAACTAAGAAATCTCAATATAAATTGCCATGTCGTAGGAAAGAGCAGCAGTCAGGATGTGGTTTTTGTTGAGGACTCTATAGCTATTACGCATATACATCGGGCCAAAGGTAACGAAGCTCCGATGGTTTACGTGATGAATGCGCAGCATTGCTGCTCCGGTTTCGATTTAGGGAAAAAACGAAACTCCCTGTTTACGGCCATCACTAGAGCTAAAGCTTGGGTAAGAATTACAGGTGTTGGAGCTGGAATGCAAACTCTGGTCAAGGAAATTGATCAGGTTTTCGCAAACAACTTCATGCTGAATTTTACATATCCTACTCGAGAGCAATTGAACGAGTTGGAGAATGCTTACAAGGATAAGTCGCCTGATGAGGTACAAGAGCTTTATCAAGGGTTCGGCCAGATAAAAAAAATAAAGCGTCTTTTAAAGGAAGGGAAGATAGCTTTGGAAGATCTGCCAGACGATCTCCGTGATCTCTTCGAGTGACTGACTATGACTATTCAGTCTGAAGAGCTAATTGGCGCAATTAATCAGTTGATTTTTGAATGGCAAAAAACTGGATTAATAATCGATTCTAGGAATCATCAGGCGTACCAAAAATCGAATGGTTTGGTAGAGATTACCTGGGGTAATGACGGGTATGTTTTGAAGGAGAATGATTTTTCAACTTTGAGCGAGTACTGCTCGTTAGTCGAAAATAGACAATACTCGATGCTGCTCGCGGATGGTTCTTTTTTTCAAATTTCGTATGGATTACGTAGACGTGAGGTTGTTCGCCATCGTTTGTGCTGGTATCCCTCGCCCGTAAAGTTTTCAGAGGAGTTAATGGATTCCGGAGGCATTATTGATGAGGTCTTGGAGCGAATGGCTAAAGGAGATACAAGTTTTTTCCAATCCAGAAGCCCGCTTAGGTTTGATTATTCTCCTGATGACGCTAGTGAACTGCACCCTGAGGTTCATCTTCATATAGGTCACGAAGACTGCAGAATTCCGGTTAAATCTGCACTCAGTTTAAGATCGTTCATGGTATTTGTTGTGGAAAATTTTTATGCCGATATTAGTGCAGGCTCTCGCCTACATCGTGATGCTTTGAATTGGTTTTGTGGGGATAAGCTGACACATGATCAAAGACAGAGAGTGCATATCAACGGAGTCTAGGAGGGGGAGCGGAGATTAGTCATGAATTAAGCAAACCTACTAACGATGTAGCTCATTCGCTAGAGTTTTGCCTGGAGCAATATGCATACCGTTCTACCCGATGGCAGTGTGACGGGGCCAGGGCAGTATCTCTAGCGACTGGCTGCTTCTGGCCGAGGCTGTGTAAAAACGTTTTAGAGCAGGTTTGACGGTCAGAACCAGAACGAAAATCGCGCTCCTACGCAAATTTCAGGTCTGCTGACTAGCCGAGTGCTGGCAGATTTTACGTAGCAACGCAGACTTCCAAACGGTGTCTGCGTTTTTACACACTCTGGGCCGTTTTCTGCCTGTCGCAACCAACAAAAAATGAGCCTGCTGGACGTTGGAATCAATACCCGAGACAGTCTGGCCAAGTCGCAGGTGGCGTCGAGTCGGGCCGGGCTGTCGCCGACGGTAGGTGTGGGCTTGTCGGGTTCGCGGGGGGAGGGCGGCGATAGCACCACCAATACCACCTCAAGCGGGGTCAAGAACAGCGTCAGCGCTACTTTGACCGCCAGTTGGGAGTCGGGCCTGTGGGGCGAGGTACGCCGTAGCATCGAGTCGAGCCAAGCGACGGCCCAGCAATCCGATGCCTTGCTGGCTGGGGTGCGGCTGTCCATCAGCTCCACCGTAGCCAGTAACTACTTCGCGCTGCGGCAGATGAATATCGATGTGCGGTTGTAGCAACAGCAACGGAAGATCAATCAGCAGCTGCTGGACATGATCCATTCCCAGTACACCCAAGGTGTTGCTACAAACGACCAACTGCTGGTAGCCCAGGATCAACTGAGTACCTCAATTGCCGATCTGCAGACCTCGCTGCGCAATCGCGAGCAATACGAACATGCCTTGGCGGTGCTGGTGGGCGGGGCACCGAGCGAGTCTGCTGTAGCATCTCGAAATGACTTCACCTTCGTCCTGCCTCGGCCACCGCTGGCCTTGCCTTCGACCCTGCTCCTGCGCCGCCCCGATGTGGTGGCTGCCGAACGCCCGGCAACGGCCAATGTTCGGTAGTCAGGAGGCGCAGTTGCGCGCTGGCACCGTCAGCCAAGAGGCGGTGCTTACCCAGCAACTGGTGTTGCCGCAAGCCGAGCAGAACCTGCGGGACACCCAGGGCCAGCTCAGTCAGGGAAGTGTCGCGCTGTTCCAGAGCCTGGGGGGAGGCTGGCAAGCCATCGGGCACTGACGGCTAGGGTGCACCATGCAATATCCGGGTCTGCGCGTTATCGGATATTGCATTCCAGCCTGTTGGTGTTGCCGTGCAGCACAATGGCAGTAAGCGCTTGTTGATCAACCTAACTGTTGCCGCTGACCGAAAACTGACCCAGTAGAGGCTGTTCTGCCGACTGAAAACTGACCCAGGTGTTCAACTGCTTCTGCTCACTTTTCGAGCAG
>NZ_JBIWEL010000048.1:0-8916 GCF_044762525.1 Pseudomonas sp. NPDC096950
GATCATCAACGGTCGCGCCGGTATCATCGAAGCCTACCGCACCGGTCGCGGCCGCATTTACATGCGCGCCCGCTCGATGATCGAAGTCATCGCCAATGTCGGTGGTCGCCAGCAGATCGTCATCACCGAACTCCCTTACCAGTTGAACAAGGCCCGTCTGATCGAGAAGATCGCCGAGCTGGTTAAAGAGAAGAAGCTGGAAGGCATCACCGAACTGCGCGACGAGTCCGACAAGGACGGTATGCGCGTCGTGATCGAGCTGCGTCGTGGCGAAGTGCCTGAGGTGATCCTCAACAACCTCTACGCCCAGACCCAGCTGCAAGCGGTGTTCGGTATCAACATTGTTGCGCTGATCGACGGCCGTCCACGGATCCTGAACCTCAAGGACCTGCTGGAAGCCTTCGTCCGTCACCGTCGCGAAGTCGTGACCCGTCGTACCGTGTTCGAGCTGCGCAAAGCCCGCGAACGTGGCCACATCCTCGAAGGTCAAGCGGTTGCCCTGTCGAACATCGACCCGGTCATCGCCCTGATCAAGGCTTCGCCGACGCCGTCGGAAGCCAAGGAAGCGCTGATCAAGACCGCGTGGGAATCTTCCGCTGTGGTCGCGATGGTTGAGCGTGCCGGTGCCGACTCGTGCCGCCCAGAGACCCTGGACCCGCAATACGGTCTGCGCGAAGGCAAGTACTTCCTGTCGCCGGAACAGGCGCAAGCCATTCTGGAACTGCGCCTGCACCGTCTGACCGGTCTGGAACACGAGAAGCTGCTGGCCGAGTATCAAGAGATCCTCAACCAGATCGGCGAACTGATCCGCATCCTCAGCAGCGCCACGCGCCTGATGGAAGTGATCCGCGAAGAGCTGGAAGTGATCCGCGCCGAATACGGCGACGTGCGCCGCACCGAAATTCTCGATGCCCGTCTCGACCTGACCCTGGGTGACATGATCCCGGAAGAAGAGCGCGTCGTGACCATCTCCCACGGTGGCTATGCCAAGACCCAGCCACTGGCTGCGTACCAGGCCCAGCGTCGTGGCGGTAAAGGCAAATCGGCCACCGGCGTCAAGGATGAGGACTACATCGCTCACCTGCTGGTCGCCAACAGCCACACCACGCTGCTGCTGTTCTCCAGCAAAGGCAAAGTGTACTGGCTGAAAACCTACGAAATCCCGGAAGCCTCCCGCGCTGCCCGTGGTCGTCCGCTGGTCAACCTGCTGCCGCTGGACAGTGATGAATACATCACCACCATGCTGCCGGTCGACGAATACACCGAAGGTCACTTCATCTTCATGGCGACCGCCAAAGGCACCGTGAAGAAGACCCCGCTGGAATCCTTCAGCCGTCAACGCAGCGTCGGCCTGATCGCGCTGGAACTGGATGAAGGCGATGTGCTGATTTCTGCTTCCATTACCGATGGCAGCCGCGAAGTCATGCTGTTCTCCGACGGTGGCAAGGTGACTCGCTTCAAGGAAACCGACGTTCGCGCCATGGGCCGTACGGCTCGCGGTGTTCGCGGCATGCGTCTGCCGGAAGGCCAGAAGCTGATTTCCATGCTGATCCCGGAAGAAGGCAGCCAGATTCTCACGGCTTCGGCCCGTGGTTACGGCAAGCGTACGGCGATCACCGAGTTCCCTGAGTACAAGCGTGGCGGTCAGGGCGTTATTGCCATGGTCAGCAACGACCGTAACGGCCGTCTGGTCGGTGCAGTCCAGGTACTCGACGGCGAGGAGATCATGCTGATTTCCGACCAGGGCACCCTGGTTCGTACCCGTGTCGACGAAGTTTCCAGCCTGGGTCGTAACACCCAGGGCGTGACCCTCATCAAATTGGCCAGCGACGAAACGCTGGTCGGTCTGGAGCGGGTCCAGGAGCCTTCGGAAGTCGAGGGCGAAGAGCTCGAAGGTGAAGAGGGCGAAGAAGGTGCAGTGTTCGAGGGTGAGGTCGTGATCGACGACGTTGCCGACGACCAGCAACTCGACGCCGCAGCCGACGAAGAACCGCAGGAATAAGCGGACAAGCAGGGGGCGGATGAAGATTCGCCCCCTTGTTGTTTGTCCGGTATGAAATATCGACACCCACGACGATCCCTTGTGGGAGCGGGCTTGCTCGCGAAGACGGGCTGACATTCACTATAGATGTCGCCTGTCACACCGCTTTCGCGAGCAAGCCCGCTCCCACATGAGGTCTGTGTCGACTGATTATTTATTGCGTGATACCACCAAATCAGAGCGAGATTGGATGTGAGCAAGAGAGCCTATAACTTCTGTGCCGGTCCTGCGGCGCTTCCTGAAGCTGTCCTGAAGCGCGCTCAGGGTGAACTCCTTGATTGGCACGGCAAGGGCCTGTCGGTCATGGAAATGAGCCATCGCAGCGATGAGTTCGTGTCCATTGCCACCAAGGCCGAGCAGGATCTGCGTGATCTGCTGAATATCCCCTCGAACTACAAAGTGCTGTTCCTGCAAGGCGGCGCCAGCCAGCAATTTGCCCAGATTCCCCTGAACCTGCTGCCTGAAGGCGGCTCTGCCGACTACATCGACACCGGTATCTGGTCGCAGAAAGCCATCGAAGAAGCATCGCGCTACGGCCACGTCAATGTTGCCGCGACCGCCAAGCCTTACGATTATTTCGCCATCCCCGGCCAGAACGAATGGAACCTGTCGAAAGACGCGGCCTACGTTCACTACGCGCCGAACGAAACCATCGGCGGCCTGGAATTCAACTGGATCCCGGAAACCGGCGACGTTCCGCTGGTAGCCGACATGTCTTCGGACATTCTGTCGCGTCCGGTGGATATCTCGCGTTTCGGCATGATCTACGCCGGTGCCCAGAAAAACATCGGCCCGAGCGGCATCCTGGTGAACATCGTGCGCGAAGACCTGCTCGGTCACGCCCGCTCCCTGTGCCCGACCATGCTCAATTACAAGGTCGCGGCCGATAACGGCTCGATGTACAACACCCCGCCGACCCTGGCCTGGTACTTGTCGGGTCTGGTATTCGAGTGGCTGAAAGAGCAGGGTGGTGTCGAGGCCATCGGCAAGCTCAATGAAGTCAAACAGCGCACGCTGTACGATTTCATCGACGCCAGCGGCCTGTACAGCAACCCGATCAACAAATCGGATCGCTCGTGGATGAACGTGCCGTTCCGCCTGGCCGACGATCGCCTGGACAAGCCGTTCCTGGCCGGCGCCGACGAGCGCGGCCTGCTGAACCTCAAGGGGCACCGCTCCGTGGGCGGCATGCGCGCCTCCATCTATAACGCCGTCGACATCGTTGCGGTCAACGCATTGATTTCGTACATGGCAGAGTTCGAGAAGGAACACGGCTAATGTCTGAGCAAGAACTCAAGGCACTGCGCGTTCGCATTGATGCCCTGGACACCAAAGTCCTGGAGCTGATCAGCGAGCGTGCACGCTGCGCCCAGGAAGTTGCGCGAGTAAAGATGGCCTCGCTGGCCGAAGGCGAAGTGCCGGTGTTCTATCGTCCTGAGCGCGAAGCTCAGGTGCTCAAGCGCGTGATGGAGCGTAACCAGGGGCCGCTGGGCAACGAAGAGATGGCGCGGTTGTTCCGCGAAATCATGTCCTCGTGCCTGGCGCTCGAGCAGCCGCTGAAAGTGGCTTATCTCGGCCCTGAGGGCACTTTCACCCAAGCCGCAGCCATGAAGCATTTCGGCCACGCGGTGATCAGCAAGCCCATGGCGGCGATCGACGAAGTGTTCCGTGAAGTGGCAGCCGGTGCGGTGAATTTTGGCGTGGTCCCGGTGGAAAACTCCACCGAAGGCGCGGTCAACCACACCCTCGACAGCTTCCTGGAACATGACATGGTGATCTGTGGCGAAGTCGAGCTGCGGATCCACCATCACCTGTTGGTCGGCGAAAACACCAAGACCGACAGCATCAGCCGCATCTATTCCCACGCCCAGTCCCTGGCCCAGTGCCGCAAGTGGCTGGACGCCCATTACCCGAATGTCGAGCGCGTGGCGGTGTCCAGCAACGCCGAAGCGGCCAAGCGGGTCAAGGGTGAGTGGAATTCGGCGGCGATTGCCGGCGACATGGCTGCAGGCCTGTACGGGTTGACCCGTCTGGCGGAGAAAATCGAGGATCGCCCGGACAACTCCACGCGCTTCCTGATGATCGGCAGCCAGGAAGTGCCGCCGACCGGCGACGATAAGACGTCGATCATCGTCTCCATGAGCAACAAACCCGGCGCGCTGCACGAGCTGCTGGTGCCGTTCCACGACAACGGTATCGATCTGACACGCATCGAGACCCGTCCGTCGCGCAGCGGTAAATGGACCTACGTGTTCTTCATCGACTTCGTCGGCCATCACCGCGATCCATTGATCAAAGGTGTGCTGGAAAAGATCAGTCAGGAAGCAGTAGCACTCAAAGTGCTGGGTTCCTACCCGAAAGCAGTTCTCTAAGGGGTAGCAAATGAGTGGTGACTTCCTCGCTCTGGCACAGCCGGGCGTACAACAACTTTCGCCGTACGTTCCGGGCAAGCCTGTGGACGAACTGGCGCGCGAGCTGGACATCGATCCGGCAAAAATCGTCAAACTGGCCAGCAATGAAAACCCGCTGGGCGCCAGTCCCAAGGCATTGGCCGCGATTCGCGAAGAATTGGCCGAACTGACCCGATACCCGGACGGCAACGGTTTTGCGCTCAAGACCTTGCTGGCGGAGCAGTGCCGCGTCGAACTCAATCAAGTGACGCTGGGCAACGGTTCCAACGACATTCTGGAGCTGGTTGCCCGCGCGTATCTGGCGCCAGGCCTGAATGCCGTGTTCAGCGAACATGCGTTCGCGGTCTATCCGATCGTAACCCAGGCCGTAGGTGCTGAGGCGCGGGTTATTCCTGCCAAAGACTGGGGTCATGATCTGCCGGCCATGCTGGCCGCAATCGATGCCGACACCCGCGTTGTGTTCATCGCCAACCCGAACAACCCGACCGGGACCTGGTTCGGCGCCGAAGCGCTGGACGAATTCCTGCAGGACGTACCGGCCCATGTGCTGGTGGTGCTGGACGAGGCCTACATCGAATACGCCGAAGGCAGCGACTTGCCGGATGGCTTGGATTTCCTCGCGGCTTATCCGAACCTGCTGGTTTCGCGCACGTTCTCCAAGGCCTATGGCCTGGCGGCGTTGCGGGTCGGTTATGGTTTGTCCACCGCTGTGGTCGCCGACGTGCTGAACCGCGTGCGCCAGCCATTCAACGTCAACAGCCTGGCCCTGGCCGCGGCGTGCGCGGCGTTGCAGGATGCCGAATACCTGGCCGAAAGCCGTCGCTTGAACGAAGCCGGCATGCTGCAGCTGCAAGCGGGTTTTCGTGAGCTGGAGCTGAGCTGGATTCCGTCCAAAGGCAACTTTATCTGCGTCGATCTGGGGCAGGTCGCTGCGCCGGTCTTCCAGGGTTTGCTGCGCGAAGGCGTGATCGTGCGTCCGGTGGCCAATTACGGCATGCCGAACCACTTGCGCATCACCATCGGTCTGCCGGCCGAGAACAGCCGCTTCCTTGAGGCGCTGACCAAGGTTCTGGCTCGTGGTTGATGTCACTGCACTGCAATCTGCTGAACCTATGATCGGGCGCCTGGTGGTGGTCGGTCTGGGGTTGATCGGTGGTTCGTTTGCCAAGGGTTTGCGCGAAAGTGGCCTGTGCCGCGAAGTGGTCGGGGTCGATCTCGATCCGCAGTCGCGCAAACTGGCGGTTGAGTTGGGCGTGGTGGATCGCTGCGAAGAAGACCTGGTCGCTGCTTGCCAGGGCGCTGACGTGATCCAGCTGGCCGTGCCGATCCTCGCCATGGAAAAAATGCTCGCCCGTCTGGCCGGCATGGACCTGGGGCAGGCGATCCTGACCGACGTCGGCAGTGCCAAGGGCAATGTGGTGCGCGCAGCCACTGAAGCCTTCGGCGGCATGCCGGCGCGTTTCGTGCCGGGGCATCCGATTGCCGGTTCCGAGCAGAGCGGGGTGGAAGCCTCCAATGCCGAGCTGTTCCGTCGCCATAAAGTGATTTTGACGCCGCTGGATCAAACCGATCCGGCAGCGCTGGCCGTGGTCGACCGTTTGTGGCGCGCTTTGGGCGCCGATGTCGAGCACATGCAGGTCGAGCGCCACGACGAAGTGTTGGCGGCAACCAGCCATTTGCCGCACTTGCTGGCGTTCGGTTTGGTCGACTCGTTGGCCAAGCGCAATGAAAATCTTGAGATCTTCCGTTACGCTGCGGGCGGTTTTCGCGATTTCACAAGAATTGCGGGTAGCGACCCGGTCATGTGGCACGACATCTTCCTCGCCAACCGCGAAGCTGTCCTGCGCACACTCGATACATTTCGCAGCGACCTCGACGCCTTGCGCGACGCGGTCGATGCAGGGGATGGGCACCAATTGTTGGGCGTATTCACTCGCGCCCGGGTTGCCCGCGAACATTTCAGTAAAATCCTGGCCCGCCGGGCTTATGTGGACGCTATGAACTCCAACGACCTGATTTTCCTGGCACAACCTGGTGGCCGCCTGACTGGGCGGATTCGTGTACCGGGCGACAAATCGATTTCCCACCGCTCGATCATGCTCGGCTCCCTGGCCGAAGGCACCACCGAAGTGGAAGGTTTCCTTGAGGGCGAAGATGCCCTGGCGACCTTGCAAGCCTTCCGCGACATGGGTGTCGTGATCGAAGGTCCGCACCACGGTCGTGTAACCATTCACGGCGTCGGCCTGCATGGTCTGAAGCCTGCACCGGGCCCGATCTACCTGGGCAACTCCGGCACGTCGATGCGTCTGCTGTCCGGCCTGTTGGCGGCGCAGGACTTCGACAGCACCCTGACCGGTGATGCCTCGCTGTCCAAGCGTCCGATGAATCGCGTGGCCAACCCGCTGCGTGAAATGGGTGCCGTGATCGAGACCGCTGCTGAAGGTCGTCCACCGATGACCATTCGCGGCGGCAACAAACTCAAAGGCCTGACCTACACCATGCCGATGGCCAGTGCCCAGGTTAAATCCTGCCTGCTGTTGGCAGGGTTGTACGCCGAAGGCAAGACCACCGTCACCGAGCCTGCACCGACCCGCGATCACACCGAGCGCATGCTGCGTGGCTTCGGCTACCCGGTGACCGTCAACGGCGCTACGGCGTCGGTCGAGTCCGGCCACAAGCTGACCGCGACCCACATTGAGGTGCCGGGCGACATCTCGTCGTCGGCGTTCTTCTTGGTGGCCGCGTCGATCGCCGAAGGTTCGGAGCTGGTGCTCGAGCACGTCGGCATCAACCCGACCCGTACCGGCGTGATCGACATCCTGCGCCTGATGGGTGCCGACATCACCTTGGAAAACCAGCGTGAAGTGGGCGGCGAACCTGTGGCTGACCTGCGCGTGCGGGCAGCTAAACTCAAAGGTATCGAGATTCCCGAGGCGCTGGTTCCGCTGGCCATCGACGAGTTCCCGGTGCTGTTCGTGGCGGCGGCCTGTGCCGAAGGGCGCACGGTACTGCGTGGGGCTGAAGAGCTGCGAGTCAAGGAGTCGGACCGGATTCAGGTCATGGCTGATGGCTTGCTGGCACTGGGCGTCAAATGCGAACCGACCCCGGACGGCATCATCATCGACGGCGGCCTGATTGGCGGCGGCGAAGTGCACGGTCACGGCGATCACCGGATTGCGATGGCGTTCAGCGTGGCTTCGTTGCGCGCCACGGCACCGATCCGCATCCATGACTGTGCCAACGTCGCGACCTCGTTCCCGAATTTCCTGGCGCTGTGCGCGCAGGTCGGTATCCGTGTTGCACAAGAGGCTCAGTCGTGATTATCAAGCCACCGGTCATCACCATCGACGGACCCAGCGGTTCGGGCAAGGGCACTATTGCCGGGATCCTGGCCAAGCGTCTGGGCTGGTGCCTGCTGGATTCGGGTGCGCTGTATCGTCTGCTGGCGTTCGCGGCGCGCAATCATGGCGTCGACCTGACCAACGAAGAGTCGCTGAAACTGCTGGCCGCTCATCTGGATGTGCAGTTCGTCGGCGCGACGGAAGGGCATCCGCAGCGAATCATTCTCGAAGGTGACGATGTCACCGATGATCTGCGCAACGAGCAGGTTGGCGCCTGGGCTTCCCAAGTCGCCGCGCTGCCGGCGGTGCGCGATGCGCTGCTCCAGCGCCAGCGGGCGTTCCAGGAACCGCCGGGCCTGGTGGCCGATGGCCGCGACATGGGCACGGTGGTATTTCCCGATGCGCCACTGAAGATATTCCTCACTGCCAGTGCCGAGGAGCGTGCGCGCCGTCGATACTTGCAGTTGAAGGGCAAAGTCGATGGTGTTAGTCTGTCGAGTCTGCTAGATGAGATACGTGTCCGCGATGAGCGTGACACCCAGCGAGCGGTAGCCCCGCTTAAACCGGCGGCTGACGCCATACAGCTGGATTCCACGGAATTATCCATCGATCAGGTGCTGGAACGCATCATGAGCGAGATCGCCATTCGCGATATCGCCGGGTGACAAGAAGCTGCGCAGGGGACCAGTCATAGTCTTGCGCTGCTTCTTCTAATGAACGTAACCCACGTCGTCTGGGATGTGGAGATGGGCGTATCCTTCGCCCTTATTCAACAGGAATTAAAATGAGCGAAAGCTTTGCGGAACTCTTTGAAGAAAGCCTAAAAACCCTGAACCTTCAGGCAGGCTCCATCATCACCGGTGTTATCGTTGATATCGATTACCAAGCTCGCTGGGTAACCGTTCACGCTGGCCTGAAGTCTGAAGCACTCATCCCGCTTGAGCAGTTCTACAACGATGCTGGCGAACTGACTATCAACGTCGGTGACGAAGTTCACGTTGCTCTGGACTCGGTTGAAGACGGCTTTGGTGAAACCAAGCTGTCCCGTGAAAAAGCCAAGCGCGCTGAATGCTGGATTGTTCTGGAAGCAGCCTTCGCAGCCGAAGAAGTGGTCAAGGGCGTT
>NZ_JBIWEL010000049.1:0-5719 GCF_044762525.1 Pseudomonas sp. NPDC096950
CCTGTTCATCGGCAAAGAGGAGGCGAGCCTACGCGAAATTCACGAAGCGTTGCAGCAGACATATTGCCGCACCATCGGCGCTGAATTCACGCACATCACCGATTCCGAGCAGCGCCACTGGTTCCAGCAGCGTCTGGAAAGCGTGCGCGGTCGTCCGACGTACTCCGCCGACATCAAGAGCCATTTGCTCGAACGCGTCACCGCCGGCGAAGGCCTGGAAAAATACCTGGGCACCAAATACCCGGGTACCAAGCGTTTCGGTCTGGAAGGCGGCGAGAGCCTGATTCCGATGCTCGACGAGTTGATCCAGCGTTCCGGCTCCTACGGCACCAAGGAAATCGTGATCGGCATGGCCCACCGTGGCCGTCTCAACGTGCTGGTCAACACCTTCGGCAAGAACCCGCGCGAGTTGTTCGACGAGTTCGAAGGCAAGAAGAAGGTCGAGTTGGGTTCCGGTGACGTTAAATATCACCAGGGTTTCTCGTCCAACGTCATGACCACCGGCGGTGAAGTTCACTTGGCCATGGCCTTCAACCCGTCCCACCTGGAAATCGTTTCTCCAGTGGTCGAGGGTTCGGTCCGTGCCCGTCAGGATCGTCGTAACGACCCTACCGGTGAAAAAGTCCTGCCGATCTCCATCCACGGTGACGCGGCATTCGCCGGTCAGGGCGTGGTGATGGAAACCTTCCAGATGTCGCAGACCCGCGGTTTCAAAACCGGCGGCACCGTGCACATCGTGATCAACAACCAGGTCGGTTTCACCATCAGCAACCCGCTGGACTCGCGTTCCACCGAGTACGCAACCGACGTCGCGAAAATGATCCAGGCGCCGATCCTCCATGTAAATGGTGATGATCCGGAAGCCGTATTGTTCGTGACCCAGCTGGCCATCGACTATCGCATGCAGTTCAAGCGTGACGTGGTAATCGACCTGGTCTGCTACCGTCGTCGCGGCCACAACGAAGCTGACGAGCCTAGCGGCACCCAGCCTCTGATGTACCAGCAGATCGCCAAGCAGCGCACCACTCGTGAGCTGTACGCCGAACGCCTGACCCAGGCCGGTGTGGTTGATGATGCACGCGTACAGGCCAAGATCGACGAATACCGCAACGCGCTGGACAACGGTCTGCATGTTGTGAAAAGCCTGGTCAAAGAGCCGAACAAAGAGTTGTTCGTGGACTGGCGTCCGTACCTGGGCCACGCCTGGACTGCACGTCACGACACGCGTTTCGATCTGAAAACCTTGCAGGAACTGTCTGCCAAGCTGCTGGAAATTCCAGAAGGCTTCGTGGTTCAGCGCCAGGTCTCGAAGATCTACGAAGACCGTCAGAAAATGCAAGTCGGCGGCCTGCCGATCAACTGGGGTTACGCCGAAACCATGGCGTACGCGACCCTGGCGTTCGAAGGTCACCCGATCCGCATGACGGGTCAGGACATCGGCCGCGGTACGTTCTCGCACCGCCACGCTGTGTTGCACAACCAGAAAGACACCGGCAGCTACATTCCGCTGCAGAACCTGTACAAAGGTCAGCCACGTTTCGACTTGTACGATTCGTTCCTGTCCGAAGAAGCCGTACTGGCGTTCGAATACGGTTACTCGACCACCACGCCTGAGGCGCTGGTGATCTGGGAAGCCCAGTTCGGCGATTTCGCCAACGGTGCCCAGGTGGTTATCGACCAGTTCATCACCAGTGGCGAGCACAAGTGGGGCCGTCTCTGCGGTCTGACCATGCTGCTGCCGCACGGTTATGAAGGTCAGGGTCCGGAGCACTCTTCGGCACGTCTGGAGCGTTACCTGCAACTGTGCGCCGAGCACAACATTCAGGTAGCGGTACCGACCACGCCGGCCCAGATCTACCACTTGCTGCGTCGTCAGGTGATTCGCCCGCTGCGCAAGCCGTTGATCGTTCTGACTCCGAAGTCGCTGTTGCGTCACAAGCTTGCCGTATCGACCCTGGAAGATCTGGCCGAAGGTTCGTTCCAGACCGTTATCCCGGAAATCGATGCACTGGACCCGAAAAAGGTCGAGCGCATTGTTCTGTGTAGCGGCAAGGTCTACTACGACCTGCTGGAAAAACGCCGTGCCGAAGGTCGTGATGACATCGCCATCGTGCGTATCGAGCAGCTGTACCCATTCCCTGAGGACGACTTGAACGAAGTCCTGGCTCCGTACACCAACCTCAAACATATCGTTTGGTGTCAGGAAGAGCCGATGAACCAGGGTGCCTGGTACTGCAGCCAACACCACATGCGCCGCATCGTGGGCAATCACAACAAGGCACTCGTTCTCGAGTACGCCGGCCGTGATGCTTCCGCTGCACCTGCTTGTGGTTATGCATCGATGCACGCTGAGCAGCAGGAAAAACTGTTGCAAGACGCCTTTACTGTTTAACGCCTTCGCGCACCTGAAACCGAATTTAAGGACCCACAGATAATGGCTATCGAAATCAAAGCCCCCACTTTCCCGGAATCGGTTGCCGATGGCACCGTTGCCACCTGGCACAAAAAACCAGGCGACGCCGTCAAGCGTGATGACCTGATCGTCGATATCGAAACCGACAAAGTGGTACTGGAAGTGTTGGCCACCGCCGACGGCGTGCTGGGCGCAATCGTCAAGAACGAAGGCGACACCGTTCTGTCCGACGAAGTCCTGGGCTCGATCGAAGAGGGCGGCGCTGCTGCTGCCGCTCCGGCTGCTGCCGCTGCTCCGGCCGCTGCACAAGCTGCTGCCCCGGCTGCCGAAGGCGAAGACGATCCTGTTGCTGCACCGGCTGCTCGCAAGCTGGCTGAAGAAAACGGCATCAACATCGCTTCCGTTGCCGGCACCGGCAAAGGCGGTCGTGTGACCAAGGAAGACGTCGTCGCCGCTGTTGCTGCCAAGAAAGCCGCTCCGGCTGCCGCACCTGCCAAGGCTGCCGCTCCGGCTGCCGCCGCTCCTGTGTTCGCCGCTGGCGACCGCATCGAGAAGCGCGTACCGATGACCCGCGTGCGGGCCACCGTTGCCAAGCGTCTGGTAGAAGCCCAGTCGAACATGGCGATGCTGACCACTTTCAACGAAGTCGACATGACCGAAGTCATGGCCCTGCGTTCGAAGTACAAGGACCTGTTCGAGAAGTCCCACAACGGCGTACGCCTGGGCTTCATGTCGTTCTTCGTCAAGGCTGCCACCGAAGCGCTGAAACGCTTCCCGGCTGTCAACGCGTCGATCGACGGTGCTGACATCGTTTACCACGGTTATGCCGACGTCGGCGTGGCTGTTTCCAGCGACCGCGGCCTGGTTGTACCGGTCCTGCGTAACGCCGAACTGATGAGCCTGGCTGAAATCGAAGGCGGCATCGCCGCTTTCGGCAAGAAGGCGCGTGACGGCAAGCTGTCGATGGACGAAATGACCGGTGGTACGTTCACCATCACCAACGGTGGTACCTTCGGTTCGATGATGTCGACTCCGATCGTCAACCCGCCGCAAGCGGCCATCCTGGGCATGCACAACATTTTGCAGCGCCCTATGGCGATCAACGGTCAGGTCGTTATCCGTCCGATGATGTACCTGGCTCTGTCCTACGATCACCGTCTGATCGATGGCAAAGAAGCTGTGACCTTCCTGGTTACCATCAAGAACCTGCTGGAAGACCCGGCTCGTTTGCTGCTGGATATCTGATAGAAGCGGCTGCAGGTTTCAGGTTTCAGGCTGCAAGCAATTGCAGCTTGGCCTGAGGCTTGCGGCTTCAAGCTTGTTGCCAAAAGAGGATTTTTTGAATGTCGCAGAAATTTGACGTAGTAGTGATCGGTGCGGGCCCTGGCGGCTACGTGGCTGCCATCAAAGCAGCGCAACTGGGTCTCAGCACTGCCTGCATCGAGAAATACACCGACAAGGAAGGCAAACTGGCTCTGGGCGGTACTTGCCTGAACGTCGGCTGCATTCCATCCAAGGCGCTGCTGGACAGCTCCTGGAAATACAAGGAAGCCAAAGAAGGCTTCGCGATCCACGGTATCAATCACGCTGGCGTGACCATGGACGTGGCAGCAATGGTTGGCCGTAAAGCCAACATCGTCAAAGGCCTGACCTCTGGCGTTGCTACCCTGTTCAAGGCTAACGGCGTTACTTCCCTGCAAGGCCACGGCAAACTGCTGGCCGGCAAGAAAGTCGAGCTGACCAAGCCAGACGGCACCGTTGAAATCATCGAAGCCGAGAACGTGATCCTGGCTTCCGGTTCGCGTCCGATCGACATTCCACCGGCTCCGGTTGACCAGAACGTCATCGTCGATTCGACCGGCGCACTGGAATTCGCGGCCGTACCTAAGCGTCTGGGCGTGATCGGCGCTGGCGTGATCGGTCTGGAACTGGGTTCGGTCTGGTCCCGCCTGGGCTCCGAAGTCGTGGTTCTGGAAGCGCTGGAGAAGTTCCTGCCAGCCGCTGACGAAGCTGTTTCGAAAGAAGCCTTCAAGACCCTGACCAAACAAGGTCTGGACATCAAGCTGGGCGCTCGCGTCACCGGTTCCAAAGTGAACGGCGACGAAGTCGTTGTGAACTACACCGATGCCAACGGCGAACAGAACATCACGTTCGACAAGCTGATTGTTGCCGTTGGTCGCCGTCCAGTGACCACCGAGCTGCTGGCAGCTGACAGCGGTGTGAACATCGACGAACGTGGTTTCGTTTTCGTTGACGACCAGTGCGCTACCAGCGTGCCGGGCGTTTACGCAATCGGTGACGTGGTTCGCGGCATGATGCTGGCGCACAAGGCGTCCGAAGAAGGCATCATGGTTGTAGAACGCATCAAGGGCCACAAAGCCCAGATCAACTATGACCTGATCCCGTCTGTTATTTATACTCACCCGGAAATCGCGTGGGTCGGTAAAACCGAGCAAACCTTGAAAGCTGAAGGCGTTGAAGTTAACGTCGGCACTTTCCCGTTCGCAGCCAGTGGCCGTGCCATGGCAGCCAACGACACCGGCGGTTTCGTGAAAGTCATTGCTGATGCCAAGACTGACCGCGTACTGGGCGTCCACGTGATTGGCCCGAGCGCTGCAGAACTGGTTCAGCAGGGCGCGATCGGTATGGAATTCGGCACCAGTGCCGAAGACCTGGGCATGATGGTTTTCTCCCATCCGACCCTGTCCGAAGCCTTGCACGAAGCTGCTCTGGCAGTGAATGGCGGCGCCATTCACATCGCCAACCGCAAGAAGCGTTAAGACAAGACAATAAGAAACCACGGCGGAAGGCCCGTCGTGAGCCTTGCGTGCAAGACTCACCGCGGAATGTCCGCCGGACGCAGCCTTGCGTAGTCTCACCGGTTATCCGGAACACCTACGCAAGCAGCAGTCACAGGTGGTGCGGCACTTGAACGAGTGCAGCACCGAATGCGCAGTACCTAACGAAGACGGTAATAAGCATGAATCTTCACGAGTATCAGGGTAAGCAGCTGTTCGCTGAGTACGGCCTGCCAGTATCCCAGGGTTTCGCCGTAGACACCCCGGAAGCAGCAGCAGAAGCGTGCGACAAAATCGGCGGGACCGAATGGGTTGTCAAAGCCCAGGTTCACGCAGGTGGTCGCGGTAAAGCGGGCGGCGTTAAGCTGGTTCGCAGCAAAGAAGACGCCAAAGCATTCGCTCAACAGTGGTTGGGCAAGCGTCTGGTGACTTACCAGACTGATGCCAATGGTCAGCCAGTCACCAAGATCCTGGTTGAATCGTGCACTGATATCGCTAACGAGCTGTA
>NZ_JBIWEL010000050.1:1815-5159 GCF_044762525.1 Pseudomonas sp. NPDC096950
TATTGATTTCTAGTCTTTGATTAGATCGTTCTTTAAAAATTTGGGTATGTGATAGAAAGATAGACTGAACGTTACTTTCACTGGTAACGGATCAGGCTAAGGTAAAATTTGTGAGTTCTCTTAATTGAGAAATTCGAATTTTCGGCGAATGTCGTCTTCACAGTATAACCAGATTGCTTGGGGTTATATGGTCAAGTGAAGAAGCGCATACGGTGGATGCCTTGGCAGTCAGAGGCGATGAAAGACGTGGTAGCCTGCGAAAAGCTTCGGGGAGTCGGCAAACAGACTTTGATCCGGAGATGTCTGAATGGGGGAACCCACCTAACATAAGTTAGGTATCTTAAGCTGAATACATAGGCTTAAGAAGCGAACCAGGGGAACTGAAACATCTAAGTACCCTGAGGAAAAGAAATCAACCGAGATTCCCTTAGTAGTGGCGAGCGAACGGGGACTAGCCCTTAAGTGGCTTTGAGATTAGCGGAACGCTCTGGAAAGTGCGGCCATAGTGGGTGATAGCCCTGTACGCGAAAATCTCTTAGTCATGAAATCGAGTAGGACGGAGCACGAGAAACTTTGTCTGAATATGGGGGGACCATCCTCCAAGGCTAAATACTACTGACTGACCGATAGTGAACTAGTACCGTGAGGGAAAGGCGAAAAGAACCCCGGAGAGGGGAGTGAAATAGATCCTGAAACCGTATGCGTACAAGCAGTGGGAGCCCACTTTGTTGGGTGACTGCGTACCTTTTGTATAATGGGTCAGCGACTTATTTTCAGTGGCGAGCTTAACCGAATAGGGGAGGCGTAGCGAAAGCGAGTCTTAATAGGGCGTCTAGTCGCTGGGAATAGACCCGAAACCGGGCGATCTATCCATGGGCAGGTTGAAGGTTGGGTAACACTAACTGGAGGACCGAACCGACTACCGTTGAAAAGTTAGCGGATGACCTGTGGATCGGAGTGAAAGGCTAATCAAGCTCGGAGATAGCTGGTTCTCCTCGAAAGCTATTTAGGTAGCGCCTCATGTATCACTGTAGGGGGTAGAGCACTGTTTCGGCTAGGGGGTCATCCCGACTTACCAAACCGATGCAAACTCCGAATACCTACAAGTGCCGAGCATGGGAGACACACGGCGGGTGCTAACGTCCGTCGTGAAAAGGGAAACAACCCAGACCGTCAGCTAAGGTCCCAAAGTTATGGTTAAGTGGGAAACGATGTGGGAAGGCTTAGACAGCTAGGAGGTTGGCTTAGAAGCAGCCACCCTTTAAAGAAAGCGTAATAGCTCACTAGTCGAGTCGGCCTGCGCGGAAGATGTAACGGGGCTCAAACCATACACCGAAGCTACGGGTATCACTTAGGTGATGCGGTAGAGGAGCGTTCTGTAAGCCTGTGAAGGTGAGTTGAGAAGCTTGCTGGAGGTATCAGAAGTGCGAATGCTGACATGAGTAACGACAATGGGTGTGAAAAACACCCACGCCGAAAGACCAAGGTTTCCTGCGCAACGTTAATCGACGCAGGGTTAGTCGGTCCCTAAGGCGAGGCTGAAAAGCGTAGTCGATGGAAAACAGGTTAATATTCCTGTACTTCTGGTTATTGCGATGGAGGGACGGAGAAGGCTAGGCCAGCTTGGCGTTGGTTGTCCAAGTTTAAGGTGGTAGGCTGGAATCTTAGGTAAATCCGGGATTCTAAGGCCGAGAGCTGATGACGAGTTACCCTTTGGGTGACGAAGTGGTTGATGCCATGCTTCCAAGAAAAGCTTCTAAGCTTCAGGTAACCAGGAACCGTACCCCAAACCGACACAGGTGGTTGGGTAGAGAATACCAAGGCGCTTGAGAGAACTCGGGTGAAGGAACTAGGCAAAATGGCACCGTAACTTCGGGAGAAGGTGCGCCGGTGAGGGTGAAGCATTTACTGCGTAAGCCCATGCCGGTCGAAGATACCAGGCCGCTGCGACTGTTTATTAAAAACACAGCACTCTGCAAACACGAAAGTGGACGTATAGGGTGTGACGCCTGCCCGGTGCCGGAAGGTTAATTGATGGGGTTAGCTAACGCGAAGCTCTTGATCGAAGCCCCGGTAAACGGCGGCCGTAACTATAACGGTCCTAAGGTAGCGAAATTCCTTGTCGGGTAAGTTCCGACCTGCACGAATGGCGTAACGATGGCGGCGCTGTCTCCACCCGAGACTCAGTGAAATTGAAATCGCTGTGAAGATGCAGTGTATCCGCGGCTAGACGGAAAGACCCCGTGAACCTTTACTATAGCTTTGCACTGGACTTTGAATTTGCTTGTGTAGGATAGGTGGGAGGCTTTGAAGCGTGGACGCCAGTTCGCGTGGAGCCAACCTTGAAATACCACCCTGGCAACTTTGAGGTTCTAACTCAGGTCCGTTATCCGGATCGAGGACAGTGTATGGTGGGTAGTTTGACTGGGGCGGTCTCCTCCTAAAGAGTAACGGAGGAGTACGAAGGTGCGCTCAGACCGGTCGGAAATCGGTCGTAGAGTATAAAGGCAAAAGCGCGCTTGACTGCGAGACAGACACGTCGAGCAGGTACGAAAGTAGGTCTTAGTGATCCGGTGGTTCTGTATGGAAGGGCCATCGCTCAACGGATAAAAGGTACTCCGGGGATAACAGGCTGATACCGCCCAAGAGTTCATATCGACGGCGGTGTTTGGCACCTCGATGTCGGCTCATCACATCCTGGGGCTGAAGCCGGTCCCAAGGGTATGGCTGTTCGCCATTTAAAGTGGTACGCGAGCTGGGTTTAGAACGTCGTGAGACAGTTCGGTCCCTATCTGCCGTGGACGTTTGAGATTTGAGAGGGGCTGCTCCTAGTACGAGAGGACCGGAGTGGACGAACCTCTGGTGTTCCGGTTGTCACGCCAGTGGCATTGCCGGGTAGCTATGTTCGGAATAGATAACCGCTGAAAGCATCTAAGCGGGAAACTAGCCTCAAGATGAGATCTCACTGGGACCTTGAGTCCCCTGAAGGGCCGTCGAAGACTACGACGTTGATAGGTTGGGTGTGTAAGCGCTGTGAGGCGTTGAGCTAACCAATACTAATTGCCCGTGAGGCTTGACCATATAACACCCAAGCAATTTGCTTGCTTCGAGCTGAAAAGCGAAAGAGCACCAGATTGCGGTGTGTGAAGACGAAACGAACCGAAAGTTCGAGCTGCTCACAAACACCAAGCTCTATCACATACCCATTCGCTGGAGCGTGAACCCGCAAGGGCAAACGACCTGGCTCCCGAATTTCTTGACGACCATAGAGCATTGGAACCACCTGATCCCATCCCGAACTCAGCAGTGAAACGATGCATCGCCGATGGTAGTGTGGGGTTTCC
>NZ_JBIWEL010000051.1:0-592 GCF_044762525.1 Pseudomonas sp. NPDC096950
CTTGCGCGTTTATCCCAGTGACGACAAAACCCCACAGCCTAGGGCTGCGGGGTTGGGATGCTTGCTCAGCTAGACTTTTTCGACCTGGCTGAACTCTAGCTCTACCGGAGTAGAGCGACCGAAAATGAGCACTGCCACTTGGATCCGGCTCTTTTCGTAGTTAACTTCTTCAACCGTGCCGGTAAAATCAGCAAACGGCCCGTCGTTGACACGTACCGACTCGCCCGGCTCGAAAAGCGTCTTCGGCTTAGGCTTGTCGCTACCATCAGCAACGCGACGCAGAATCGCTTCTGCCTCTTTATCTGTGATTGGTGCAGGCTTGTCAGCGGTACCGCCGATAAAACCCATCACCCGAGGAGTATCCTTGACCAAGTGCCAAGTACCCTCATTCATGTCCATCTGAACCAGCACGTAACCTGGGAAGAACTTACGTTCGCTTTTGCGCTTCTGGCCATTACGCATTTCAACCACTTCTTCAGTGGGAACCAGAATTTCGCCGAAGCCATCTTCCATGCCAGCCAGCTTTACGCGCTCTACCAACGAGCGCATGACATGCTTCTCGTAACCGGAGTAAGCAGGCACCACGTCCCAC
>NZ_JBIWEL010000051.1:602-2495 GCF_044762525.1 Pseudomonas sp. NPDC096950
ACAAGCCAGCCGAGCAGGGAGTCAAGCCCCCACAACAGCAACGCCATAACCAGAACAACAGCCACAACAATCAACGTGGTCTGCGTGGTTTCTTGGCGAGTTGGCCATACGACTTTACGAATCTCGGTGCGAGCTTCCTTAACCAGTACAAAGAAAGACTTGCCCTTGACTGTCTGCAGGCCTACAAAGGCAGCTACAGCAGCAATGGCGAGCAAAGCTAGTACGCGGTACAGGATCGGCGAAGCAGAGTAATACTGATTGCCAACAACGCCAACAACCACCAAAGCAACTACTACTAGCCACTTGAGCAGATCGAAGCGAGAGCCTTGAGCTTCAGCTTTAGGAGTCATCTATGAAGATCCTGTGAAAAGAAAGCCAGACACACCAAGTGAATCTGGCAGGTCAGGAGGGAATCGAACCCCCAACCTACGGTTTTGGAGACCGTCGCTCTGCCAATTGAGCTACTGACCTAAAACAAAATCAGGCCGACCATTATGCCGGCCCGAAAAAGACATTACAACAACTTACTCGATGACTTTAGCTACGACACCAGCGCCGACGGTACGACCGCCCTCACGGATAGCGAAACGAAGACCATCTTCCATCGCGATGGTTTTGATCAGGGTAACGGTCATCTGAACGTTATCACCCGGCATCACCATTTCAACGCCTTCTGGCAATTCGCAGTTACCGGTCACATCCGTAGTACGGAAGTAGAACTGTGGACGGTAGCCTTTGAAGAACGGAGTGTGACGACCACCCTCCTCCTTGCTCAGAACGTAAACTTCTGCAGTAAACTTGGTGTGTGGCTTGACAGTGCCCGGCTTGACCAGGACCTGACCACGCTCAACATCATCACGCTTGGTACCGCGCAGCAACACCCCACAGTTCTCGCCAGCACGACCTTCGTCGAGCAGCTTGCGGAACATCTCAACACCAGTGCAAGTAGTTTTGACAGTGTCACGAAGACCAACAATCTCAACTTCTTCCTGAATGCGGACAATGCCACGCTCAACACGACCAGTCACAACAGTACCGCGACCGGAGATCGAGAACACATCCTCGATCGGCATCAGGAACGGCTTATCGATAGCACGCTCAGGCTGCGGAATGTAGCTATCCAGAGTCTCAACCAACTTCTTGACGGCAGTTGTGCCCATCTCGTTGTCGTCTTGACCGTTCAACGCCATCAGCGCGGAACCAATGATGATCGGAGTGTCATCACCTGGGAAATCGTAAGTGCTCAGCAGATCGCGCACTTCCATCTCAACCAACTCCAGCAGCTCCGCATCATCAACCATGTCAGCCTTGTTCAGGAAGACAACGATGTACGGAACGCCAACCTGGCGAGAGAGCAAGATGTGCTCACGGGTTTGCGGCATCGGACCATCAGCGGCCGAGCAAACCAGAATCGCACCATCCATCTGAGCAGCACCGGTAATCATGTTTTTTACGTAGTCGGCGTGACCTGGGCAGTCAACGTGTGCGTAGTGACGCACGGCCGAATCGTATTCAACGTGAGCGGTGTTGATGGTGATACCACGAGCTTTTTCTTCTGGGGCGCTATCGATCTTGTCGAAGTCGACCTTTGCCGAACCGAAAACTTCGGAGCAGACACGGGTCAGGGCGGCGGTCAAAGTAGTTTTACCATGGTCGACGTGACCAATGGTGCCCACGTTGACGTGCGGCTTATTACGTTCGAACTTTTCCTTAGCCATCGAAATAACCCCTAGCAGAAAAATTAAGCAAGTAACATCAGCCATTAAAACAAAGGCAGATATTTTCATATCTGCCTTGTTATATGGAGCTCTTGAGCGGATTTGAACCGCTGACCTCACCCTTACCAAGGGTGTGCTCTACCAACTGAGCTACAAGAGCAAAACACATTGCAAA
>NZ_JBIWEL010000051.1:2505-5070 GCF_044762525.1 Pseudomonas sp. NPDC096950
CTCGCTAAATTTGTTGGAGTGGGATTGATTCGAAGCTTCGAAGTCGTTGACGTCAGATTTTCAGTCTGATCCCTTTGGCCGCTCGGGAACCCCTCCTAAGCGAGCCGGCATTCTATATCATGCCAGCCTTCTGTCAAGCATTTTCTCATTAAAAACCTGAGGTTAGCTGCGTTGACCACGCTTCGTAGTGCTTACCGTTAAAGGTCTTCACTGCGAAGCGGGCGCCATTCTATGCAAACTATTCGACAGGTGCAACCCCCTCGCACGGCATTATTTTATGTTTTAACTCATTGAATTCTTTGGAAAGGTTTTGCAGCTTGGAGTCATCCAGCAAACGCCGGCTTTCAGGTGCCACACGGACCCAGAATCCCCCGGACTCAGGGGAGTCCTTTGGCAACGACTGAACCTTTATATCCATGCTGCTTAATCGGCGCTCGATTGCCTGCTGACTGTCCTGCCGAGTGAAACCTCCCACATAGAGGCAATCACTGTCCGCCTGAATGGGCTTCCCCTTGTCACGAGCAGCATCAGTCGCCTCACTTAACAAGCGAATGTCCTGCTGGGAACCCCGATATAGGCTTAAGGGCGTTACATCTTTCGCACGCAGTGGCGCCTCTTGTTGATGCCAGACGTAATAAAACAAATTGAGAACAAGCAGCAGCAGAAACAACCAACGCATAAGAACCTCAGGGCAAAGGACACGCCATAGCCAAACCTACGAACACCAGATCAGGGACTACCCTGGCCTCAGGCACAACCCCGGAGACCTGGTCCGCATCACCACCAGTAAGGAATACAGTGAAACCCTCCCCCCAATAGCTACGCGCCAACTGGAGCTGGGTCAGGACAAAACCCCGGAGCATCAAGGAACACCCTCTTTCAACCGCCTCAACGGTTGTGCGACCAGGAACAAGGCTTTCCAAAGCTCGCTCAGCTGCAAGATCACCATAACGGATTCGCCGCGTGTGAGTGCGCAGCTGGTTGCGCATTAAAGGCAGGCCTGGACAAATGAATCCTCCCAGATGCTCTCCGTCGCCCGCTACGAAGTCAGCAGTGACCGCTGTGCCAAAATCCAACACAAGGCAGGCCCCAGAAGCCAGATGAAACCCACCGAGCATTGCAAGCCAGCGGTCGAGACCAAGCCTTTCGTAATCTTCGTAGCCGTTACGCACGCCGGATATTTCACGAGCGGGTGCCGCACATATCACAGACACCCCAAATGCGCCTGTTAGAAGGGAAATCAGGGCGCTGGTTTCTTCGCCGGTTCTGACACTTACCAAGCGACAATGCTTGAGAGCCAAGCCACTGAGCTGGTCCAAACTCTCCAGCAACGCAAGATCCGAATCAACCACACCTTCTGCGACCACCAGCCGGACGTCCGCACCGAGCACACGCCACTTGATAAAGCTGTTTCCGCAGTCGAGCTCAAGAATCATCACGCAACCTCAAACTGAGCTCACCACCACTAAAGATTTTTTCCACTCCGCCCACCTTCAAGCGTAAGGCACCCTGACTGTCGATACCCATTACAACCCCGTCTACCTGGTTTACACCGGCAATCAACGACACAGTTCGCCCTTGCCATAGATGGTTTTTCTCCCACTCAGCATGTATAGCGGCAAACCCATCGCTTTGATGTCGACTCAGATATGCCTGCAGCACGAGTCCCAGGTCCGCCACCAACTGATTGCGATCAAAAACCTGGCCAGACTCAAGTCGCATGGATGTCCACTGCTGATCAACTTCATCAGCTGACTGCATGTTTACATTGATTCCTACACCGAGCACCACATGACACACATCTGCGGGATCGCCCACCAGCTCGAGCAGTATGCCGGCGATTTTTTTCTGCCCGACAAGAAGATCGTTAGGCCACTTCAACCCCACACCGGGAACACCTTGTTTTCTCAAGGCGTGCATTACGGCGAGCCCGACAACCAGACTCAGGCCTTCCAGCTGCCGCATCCCACCCTCAATGCGCAACACCAGACTGTAATAGATGTTTTCCGCGAATGGACTCACCCATTTACGACCTCGCCTTCCTCGACCAGCCGTTTGCCGCTCTGCAAGCACCAAAAAGGGCGCAGCTTGCCCCCGCTCGATGGCGCGCAGAGCTTCGGCATTGGTAGAGTCAATAGAATCGAAGACCTGGACAGGCCAACCGCAAGCGGGCGACTTGGCATCTATTTCAACAGGATCGAGCAGAGTTAGCGGGGCAGCCAATTGATAGCCACGTCCGCGCACTTTATGGATTGACAAACCCAACTCAGCCTCTAAATGCTGGAGCTGCTTCCATACGGCAGCACGGCTAATGCCTAGAGCGGCGCCCAGGGCCTGACCTGAATGGAATCGGCCATCCTTAAGAAGCTTTAACAACGTCAGCATGCAAGTCTCGCCTCACAATGAGGCCCGAATGATAGCCATGCCCCGAGCCGTTGCATAGAAACCCTATTGATCGGATTTTTCTTCGGGCAAAACAAAACCCCTACCTGCATACGCAGATAGGGGTTTCGGAATTTAATCTTGACGATGACCTACTCTCACATGGGGAAACCCCACACTACC
>NZ_JBIWEL010000052.1:0-4674 GCF_044762525.1 Pseudomonas sp. NPDC096950
CTTGCTTCTTCTCGTGCTCACTGCTCACGCTGCCGGCGGAAACCGGTTGGGCGCGGCGCTGGTTCTTTGCCAGCAAGACGAAATGATCGCGAATTGTGGAGTGCGAAACATCGGTGGCAGTGTTGCCGTCAGCGGGCAACTTCTGAAAGTAGGTGCGCCACTCTTCTGGCACAGCGTTAGGGTCGTGCAGGTAGAGCTCATAGAGCTCTTCCACATAGGCAGCGTTACTACCGGATAGGTAGGCGCTGTTCCACATGCGCTGCATCACGCTTTCTTGCATGCTTGGTCACCCTCGGTTAGGGGAACACCACCGGCGTCGACACCGAGCAAACTTGCAGAAGTCCGAATGCAGCGACCAAAACAAGCCACTTAGGATCACGCTGATAGTCCGGGTACCAGCCCGGATGCCCCTGCTTGTCTCATTTCTTCAAAATACGAGCGACAGCTTTATGGGCTGCTGCTCAGGTTAAAACTACGGCGCCGGTTGAAGCCTGCGCCGTAGCATCTACGGGTACAGCGGTGCTGCGTTTACAGCCTGAATCACACGCCGCTTTGCAGCAGCATGTTACGTACGTGTCCGATGGCCTTAGTCGGGTTCAGGCCTTTCGGGCAGACGTTGACGCAGTTCATGATCCCGCGGCAGCGGAATACGCTGAACGGGTCATCCAGCGAAGACAGACGCTCGGCAGTCTTGGTGTCACGGCTGTCTGCCAGGAAGCGGTACGCTTGCAGCAGGGCAGCTGGGCCCAGGAACTTGTCCGGGTTCCACCAGAAGGACGGGCAAGAGGTCGAGCAGCAAGCGCACAGGATGCACTCGTACAGACCGTCGAGCTTTTCACGCTCTTCTGGGGACTGCAGACGCTCGATGGCCGGAGCCGGCGTGTCGTTCTGAAGGATTGGCTTCACCTTCTCGTATTGCTTGTAGAAGATGCTCATATCGACGACTAGGTCACGGATAACCGGCAAACCTGGCAGAGGACGAACGATCAGCTTGTTACCTTTTACGACAGCGGACAGCGGCGTGACGCACGCCAGGCCGTTTTTGCCGTTGATGTTCATGCCGTCGGAACCGCAAACACCTTCACGGCAAGAGCGACGATAGGAGAAACCTTCGTCCTGCTCTTTGATCAGGGCCAGCACGTCCAGCACCATCAAGTCTTTACCACCGGTATCGACCTGGAAATCCTGCATGAACGGCGCGGCGTCCTGATCAGGGTTGTAGCGATAAACACTGACTTTCAACATGGCAGCCACCCTTAATAAGTCCGAATCTTAGGTTCAAAAGTCGGAACAGTCTTCGGCGAGAAGTTCACGGCACGCTTGGTTACGCGCTTGTCACCCGGGAAGTACAGGGTGTGGCACAGCCAGTTTTCGTCGTCGCGGTCTTCGTAGTCTTCACGGGCGTGAGCGCCGCGGGACTCTTTGCGGATTTCTGCAGCGATGGCGGTGGCTTCGGCCACTTCCAGCAGGTTTTGCAGTTCCAGGGCTTCGATACGAGCGGTGTTGAACGCCTGGCTCTTATCGTTGATCTTGACGTTGGCGATACGGCCACGCAGATCAGCCAGCTGGGCAATACCCTTCTGCATGTATTCGCCGGTACGGAATACACCGAAGTAGTTCTGCATGCAGCTTTGCAGCTCTTTACGCAGGGTAGCGACGTCTTCGCCTTCGGTCCGCGCGTTCAGGCCATCGAGACGTGCCAGGGCAGCGTCGATGTCGGACTGGCGTGGGCGAGCGTAGTCGACACCTTCTTTCAGGGTCTGTTCCAGGAACAGGCCGGCGGCACGACCGAATACCACCAGGTCGAGCAGCGAGTTGCCGCCCAGACGGTTGGCACCGTGAACCGATACGCAAGCCACTTCGCCTACAGCGAACAGGCCCGGGATGATCTGGTCAACGCCTTCAGCGTCCTGGGTGATCGCCTGGCCATGAATGTTGGTCGGCACGCCGCCCATCATATAGTGGCAGGTTGGAACGACCGGGATCGGCGACACGGCTGGATCGACGTGGGCGAAGGTCTTGGACAGTTCCATGATGCCTGGCAGACGGCTGTGCAGAACTTCTTCACCGAGGTGATCGAGTTTCAGCATTACGTGGTCGCCATCCGGACCGCAACCGTTGCCGGCGATGATTTCTTTAACCATCGAGCGAGCAACCACGTCACGACCAGCCAGGTCTTTGGCGTTCGGAGCATAACGCTCCATGAAACGCTCGCCGTGCTTGTTGATCAGGTAACCGCCTTCACCGCGGCAGCCTTCTGTAACCAGTACACCGGCGCCGGCGATGCCGGTCGGGTGGAACTGCCACATTTCAATATCTTGTACCGGCACGCCAGCACGCAGGGCCATGCCGACGCCGTCACCGGTGTTGATCAGGGCATTGGTGGTGGACGAGTAGATACGGCCTGCACCGCCGGTCGCCAATACAGTGGCGTTCGCACGGACGTAGGAGGTTTCGCCGGTTTCGATGCAGATGACGATCATGCCGACAAAGGCACCGTCTTCGTTCTTCACCAGGTCGACGCCGTAGTATTCGTTGAGGAATACGGTGCCGGCCTTCAGGTTGGCCTGGTACAGGGTGTGCAGCAGTGCGTGACCGGTACGGTCGGCAGCGGCGCAAGTACGGGCAGCCTGGCCACCTTTACCGAAGTCTTTCGACTGACCACCGAACGGACGCTGATAAATGCGGCCCTGTTCGGTACGGGAGAACGGCAAACCCATATGCTCGAGCTCGAAAACCGCTTCCGGGCCTACGGAACACATGTATTCGATAGCGTCCTGGTCACCGATATAGTCGGAACCCTTGACGGTATCGTACATGTGCCAGCGCCAGTCATCGTTCGGATCTGCCGAAGCGATGGCGCAGGTGATGCCACCCTGTGCGGATACGGTGTGCGAGCGAGTCGGGAAAACCTTGGTAACAACGGCAGTCTTGTGACCGCCCTGTGCCAGCTGCAGGGCAGCGCGCATGCCGGCACCGCCGCCGCCAACGATGATGGCGTCGAACGAAAGCGTATTAACTGTAGTAGACATGAATCAGATACCCCAAAGAATCTGCACACCCCAGACGAAGTAAGCGAACATCGCGACGCCGCATACTGCCTGGAAGAGGAAACGTATCGCAGTCGCGGACTTGCCGAACGCCATTGGCGTCAGGTAGTCGGTCGCGATGGTCCACATGCCGACCCAGGCGTGAGCGCCGAGGGCAACGAGGGCCAGGAGACTGAAGATACGCATCCAGTTGCTTGCGAACAGTTCATGCCATTGGGCGTAGCCGATGCCTGGGTGGGCAACGACGTATCCGATCAGGAAAATGAAATAAGCCGCGAGAACGACCGCAGACACACGTTGTGCCATCCAGTCATAGAGGCCCGAACGGGACAGGTTCGTGACGTTAGTTACCATATCCAAACTCCTGCCAGAACGATTACCACCACGGAAACGGCGATAACGATTTTCGAGCCCAGTTTGCCGCCTTCAAGCGTCTCACCGATGCCCATGTCCATGATCAAGTGGCGCACACCGGCAACCAAGTGATACAGCAAGGCGGACAGGATGCCCCAAATCACTAGCTTGGCTAGCGGACTGGTCAGACACGCTTTCACCTGTCCGAAGCCTTCTTCTGAGCTCAGCGATTTGTCCAATGCATAAAGCATGATGGCCAGGCTGACAAAGAGAATGACACCGGAGATTCGGTGAAGAATGGACGTGTAAGCAGTGACTGGGAGTTTGATGGTCCTTAGGTCTAGGTTTACAGGTCGTTGGCTATTCACGGCTTTTTTTCACACTGAAGAGCCCCTAACAATCAGGGCAAAGTTGTTGGGGAGTGCACTGGTCAGGTACCCACCACCCAGGGAGTGCGACCCCCAGCAAAGCAGGCCCAAAAGCCCCTGGCGGTCGGAGGCCGAGTATAGACAGTTAGGCTACTAATGACAACGCAATCACCTTCCCCTAATAGCTCATTGCACAAGTCGGATAAAAGGCGTAAATGGCAGGTAATTTCGAGGAAAAAGTCCGGTTAAAGCCTTCTGGAGCAAGACTTTAGGCAAATTGACATTCGAATTTATCTCACTATAGTGGTGCGGGCCCTGCGTGGGGGGTCTGTCTGATGATTTCAAGCATAAATAGGATGCCAAATTGCAGAAAAAAAAGCGCAGTTGATCATCGAGGGCGCAGCCCCCGTCGAGCTGCCCATTTTAACCGGCACCGTTGGTCCCGATGTAATTGATGTTCGGGGCCTGACGGCCACGGGCCGTTTCACCTTTGACCCTGGCTTCATGTCGACCGCCTCTTGCGAGTCGAAGATCACCTATATCGACGGCGACAACGGCATCCTGCTGCACCGCGGCTACCCGATCGAACAGCTGGCTGAAAAGTCGGACTACCTGGAAACCTGCTATCTGCTGCTCAACGGCGAACTGCCGACCGCAGAACAGAAGGCCCAGTTCGTCAGCACCGTGAAGAACCACACCATGGTCCACGAGCAGTTGAAGACTTTCTTCAACGGCTTCCGTCGCGACGCCCACCCAATGGCCGTCATGTGCGGTGTAGTCGGCGCCCTCTCGGCCTTCTACCACGACCCACGCACCGAAAGACCCGCGCTACCAGTTCAAGGAATTCTACGAACGGGTCAAGGCCAAGGGTTTCATCCTCTACCCCGGCAAATTGACCCAGG
>NZ_JBIWEL010000053.1:0-4529 GCF_044762525.1 Pseudomonas sp. NPDC096950
CTGGAATTTTTTGATTACCGGGTTCACGGTGTCCTACCTTCTTTGTGGCTCTTGGGGAACTTGTCTTCTTGCGAAATTCTTGGGCAATGTCGGGAATCGGCCCAACGCCTGTCCAGGGTAAAACGTGTATCCAGATAAAACTTGAGGCTGGAAGCCTGCCATGTACCGGCGGGAAACCCGCTGGCACACAGCAAACAACCAACCTCTAGCGCAATCGCTTATTAGCGACGCAGACCCAGGCGACCGATCAGAGCCTGGTAACGGCCCAGATCCTTGCCTTTCAGGTAGTCCAGCAGCTTACGACGCTGGTTTACCATGCGGATCAGACCACGACGGGAGTGGTGATCTGTACCGGTGGCCTTGAAGGGACCTTGCAGCTTGTTGATGTTGTGGGTCAGCAGTGCAACTTGCACTTCTGGCGAACCTGTGTCACCAACAGCTTGCTGGTAGTCAGCTACGATTTGAGCTTTTTCTTGAACGTCGAGAGCCATGAGGCAATCCTTTTATCAGGAAACCATCCAGAGGACGGTTTCAACAGGCCAGGGACAAATCCCTGTATCTAAAAATGAGTAGTGACCGTGCCTGTTAACAGCCACCCTCGTCCGGTCATTCTGACCGAATCAGTCGACGCGGCGCGATGCGCCCGTCTTCGCTCACTTCACCGATACCGATGAAGCGACCGTTGTGATCCTGTACCCGTACCATGCCGAACTTCGGTGCATCCGGGGCTCGTACCGGCTGGCCGTTGAGCCAGTAGAACGAGCTGTGCTCCGAGAACTGCAACAGCGGCCAATCCAGCAAGCCGCTGTCCGATGGCATCAGGAAGCGATCAACCGCTTCGTTGCCGCCTTCGGCGTGTACGGCTTCCAACTCTTCAAGCGTGACAGTCTGCGCCAGCGTGAAAGGCCCGGCCTGGGTACGTCGCAATTCAGCAACGTAAGCGCCACAACCGAGTTGCTCACCGATATCCTCCACCAGGGTGCGGATATAGGTGCCTTTGCTGCAATCCACCGCAAGTCGCGCAGTATCACCCTCGAAGGCCAGCAATTCCAAGCGCGCAATAGTAACAGAACGCGGTTCGCGCTCCACTACTTCGCCTGCACGGGCCAACTTGTACAGCGGCTGGCCATCACGCTTGAGCGCCGAGTACATCGGCGGTATCTGACTGATTTGCCCACGAAAACCGGGTAAAACCGCTTCGACATCGGCGCGACCAACGGTCACCGGCCGCTCCTGCAAAACTTCACCCTCAGCATCCGCCGTGGTGGTGGTCTTGCCCAGTTGCGCCAGGGTTTCATAAGCCTTGTCGGAGTCGAGCAGGTATTGCGAGAACTTGGTGGCCTCGCCGAAGCACAACGGCAACACACCGGTGGCCAGCGGATCGAGACTACCGGTGTGCCCGGCCTTCTCGGCGTTCAGCAACCAGCGGACCTTCTGCAGCGCCGCGTTGGAAGTGAACCCCAACGGTTTGTCGAGCAGGATGATGCCGCTGACGTTACGACGGATACGTTTGACCTGAGCCACCGATTACTCCTTGGCGTCTTCGGGTTCAGCCGTTACCGGGTGCTGATTGTCTTCAGCCACCGCACGCTCGATCAGGGCCGACAGGTGCGCGCCACGCACGACGCTTTCGTCATAGTGGAAGTGCAACTGAGGAACGCTGCGCAACTTCATTTCGCGAGCCAACTGCATGCGCAGGAAACCGGCGGCGGAGTTGAGCACCTTGATGCTTTGCGCGATGTCTTCGGCGCTGTCCTGCCCCATCACGGTGATGAAGATCTTGGCGTGACCGACGTCACGGCTGACTTCAACAGCGGTAATGGTGACCAGGCCGACGCGCGGGTCTTTGACTTCACGACGGATCAGCTGTGCCAGCTCACGCTGCATCTGATCGCCGATACGTTGGGTACGGCTGTATTCTTTTGCCATGTCTTGTTACCTGTTACTGCCTCACGGTGAAACCCGTGGGGTCTGAAAGCGGCAAACGCCCGGCCTGACAAAAGCCAGACCGGGCGTTGCGTTTAGAGTCCTGACGCTGTGCCGCGCATTTGCATGCAGCGGCTCACCGTGGCCCTTGAAGTACGCGAGTTAGAGGCTGCGAGCAACCTGAACCTTCTCGAAGACTTCGATCTTGTCACCGACTTTGACGTCGTTGTAGCTCTTCACGCCGATACCGCATTCCATGCCGGCACGTACTTCGGAAGCGTCATCCTTGAAGCGGCGCAGGGATTCCAGCTCGCCTTCGAAGATAACGATGTCTTCACGCAGTACACGGATTGGACGGTTACGGTGAACAACACCTTCGATAACCATGCAACCGGCGATCGCGCCAAACTTCGGCGAACGGAACACGTCACGCACTTCAGCGGTACCCAGGATGTTCTCGCGAACATCGCTGCCCAACATACCGGTGAGGGCTTTCTTGACGTCTTCGATGATGTCGTAGATTACGTTGTAGTAACGCATATCCAGGCCTTCCTGCTCGACGATCTTGCGAGCGCCAGCATCGGCACGCACGTTGAAGCCGAACAGTACAGCGTTGGAGGCCAGTGCCAGGTTAGCGTCGGACTCGGTGATACCACCGACGCCGCCGCCCACAACACGCACTTGCACTTCGTCGTTACCCAGGCCGTTCAAGGCACCGTTCAACGCTTCCAGCGAACCACGGACGTCGGATTTGAGGACGATGTTAAGCGTCTTCTTCTCTGCCTGACCCATGTTTTCGAAGATGTTTTCAAGCTTGCCAGCGTGAGCACGGGCCAGTTTGACTTCGCGGAACTTGCCTTGACGGAACAGAGCCACTTCACGGGCTTTCTTCTCATCCGACAGCACGCTCATCTCGTCGCCAGCGTCCGGGGTACCGTCCAGGCCGAGGATCTCGACAGGGATGGAAGGACCGGCTTCCTTGATTGGCTTGCCGTTCTCGTCGAGCATGGCACGTACACGGCCATAGTTCGAACCGACCAGGACCATGTCGCCTTGGCGCAGGGTACCGTCTTGAACCAGAACGGTAGCAACCGGGCCACGACCTTTGTCGAGACGCGATTCAACCACGACACCACGACCTGGGGCCGATGGAGTCGCTTTCAGTTCCAGAACTTCGGCTTGCAGCAGAACAGCTTCGAGCAACTCGTCCACGCCAGTACCGACTTTCGCCGAAACCGATACGAACGGGGTGTCGCCGCCCCACTCCTCCGAGGTCACGCCGTGAACCGACAGTTCGCTACGGATGCGATCGAGATCGGCGCCCGGCTTGTCGATTTTGTTCACGGCAACAACCAGTGGAACACCGGCAGCCTTGGCGTGCTGGACAGCTTCAATTGTCTGCGGCATTACGCCGTCGTCCGCTGCAACCACCAGGATCACGATGTCAGTCGCCTTGGCACCACGGGCACGCATTGCGGTAAACGCAGCGTGACCCGGGGTATCGAGGAAAGTGACCATGCCGCGATCAGTTTCAACGTGGTACGCACCGATGTGCTGGGTGATACCACCGGCTTCGCCAGCAGCTACCTTGGCACGACGGATGTAGTCGAGCAGCGAGGTCTTACCGTGGTCGACGTGGCCCATTACGGTCACAACCGGAGCACGGGAGAACGTCTCACCTTCAAACTTCAGGGACTCGGCCAGGGAATCTTCCAGGGCGGTGTCGCTGACCAGGGTCACTTTGTGGCCCAGTTCTTCGGCTACCAGTTGAGCAGTTTCCTGATCAAGCACCTGGTTGATGGTCGCTGGAGTACCCAGTTTGAACATGAACTTGATGATTTCAGCAGCCTTGACCGACATCTGGTTGGCGAGATCGCCAACAGTGATGGTCTCGCCAATCTGCACATCACGCACTACAGGGCCGGTTGGGCTCTGGAAACCGTGAGCGTTGCGCTTCTTCAGCTTGGCTTTGCCGCGACCACCACGACGGAAGCCATCGCTTTCTTCGTCGGTAGTACGTGGCGCAACGCGTGGAGCAGGCGCTTTCTCTTTGACCGAAGCACGATGCGGAGCGTTTTTGCGCTCGCCATCGCCACCACCGCTGCGACGATTGTTATCGTCGGCACGTGGTTTGTCCGGACGGCGCTGTTCGTTCTGCTTGTTGCGAACGTCAGCAGACGGTGCTGGTGCAGCCGCCACAACCGGTGCGCTTTCGCGAACTGGCTCGGCAACCGCAGCAGGCGCTGCGACAGCGTCGTTAGTAGCGTTTTGCGCAGTAGCAGGCTGGCGACGCGCTTCTTCTTCGGCGCGACGCTTGGCTTCTTCTTCAGCCTTCTGACGGGCAGCATTTTCTACTGCGCGACGTTCTTCCTGTTCGCGTTTGCGCTCGGCTTCGATTTCTTCCGGGCTGCGCTGTACGAACACTTTCTTTTTACGGACTTCAACACTGATGCTTTTGCTGCCAGCAACACGCAGGGTGCTGGTGGTTTTACGCTGCAGTGTGATCTTACTACGTGCATTTTGTTCGGTGAGCAGGCTAAAACGGTCGTAATAGTCACGCGCGGGCACATAATGCCTGTCTTCGTAAGACAACTCAGCCATTT
>NZ_JBIWEL010000054.1:0-4469 GCF_044762525.1 Pseudomonas sp. NPDC096950
TACCAGTGCAACACGCAACTCTTCGGGTTGAGTTGCGTTAATCAGCATTCTTTTCATGTAGTACCGTCGGTTTCCGGGCTGCCGGAAACGGCGTTCGGCACACACGACTTCTCACGGTCGGTGTCAGGTGCGTCAGGAGTGGTTGGACACTCCAGTGTCTAGCGATGGCGACCAATGTGGGCCGGCGTCGCGACGTACGCGTCCTGCTTGCTGTGGCTACTTAAGCACTCAGTCAGGAGGAGGAATCAACCAGCGGCTGTGGACGAGATGAAGCGTCTTGATAAAGCCTAATGCTACACAGTCCAGCGGTTGTGCATATCCACCCAACACGTATCCCTGAGAATTCGGTAGCTGCCGCGCGCAGAATCCGCAGCGGGTTGGCATTTACCGTGAGCTCCGAAAGGGGAGGTCACGCATCATGGCTAATTTAGGCGTTGTTTCCGAAGCGTTCGCTCGGGGTCATTCGCAGCTGACTGCACTTTGTGAACTGGCCATGAATATTGGCTCGCAAGGCGAGTGAAAACTCTGCTTTGCCGCTTGATTCAGGCCTCATGTCACCTGCGCTCGTTACACCTGCAAACTCCACCGTTACGTAGCGAAAGCCCCGTAGGACGGCCTCGCGCCCTGGTGAATTGCGTTGGTCAGGGCCGGTTTTTGACCGTTAGTCCGCTGTCCAGGCCGCTTTTGGCGGCGTTCGCGACTATAGCAGCAATGATTAAGTGCTTCAATTCCATAAAAAATTGTTATCATCCGCGCCATGACGACTACTGCCCCTTCGACCCCAGCCGTACAACTGCTGGAGGTCTCGCCGGAATATGCCGGCCAACGTATTGATAACTTCCTTCTCGCTCGGCTCAAAGGCGTGCCCAAGACCTTGATTTACCGCATTTTGCGCAAAGGCGAAGTGCGAGTGAACAAAGGCCGGATCAAGCCCGAATACAAGCTGCAGGCGGGCGATATCGTGCGCGTGCCGCCGGTTCGCGTGCCTGAGCGCGACGAGCCGGTACCGCTGGCACAAGGCCTGCTCCAGCGCCTCGAAGCCTCGATTATCTTCGAGGACAAGGCGCTGATCGTGATCAACAAGCCTTGTGGCATCGCGGTTCACGGCGGCAGCGGTCTGACCTACGGGGTGATCGAAGCCTTTCGTCAGTTGCGTCCCGATTGCAAGGAGCTCGAGCTGGTTCACCGTCTCGACCGTGACACCTCCGGCCTGCTGATGATCGCCAAGAAACGCAGCATGTTGCGTCACTTGCACACGGCCTTGCGTGGCGATGGCGTCGACAAGCGCTACATGGCGCTGGTCCGCGGTAACTGGGCGGCTTCGATCAAGCAAGTCCGTGCGTCCCTCGGCAAGAGCAATTTGCGCTCCGGCGAGCGCATGGTCGAGGTCGACGAAGAGGAGGGCAAGGAGTCGGTGACCGTGTTCAAGGTCCTGCGGCGCTTCGGCGACTTCGCCACCCTGATCGAAGCAAAGCCGATCACCGGCCGGACTCACCAGATCCGCGTCCACACCCTGCACGCTGGGCATTGCATTGCCGGCGACACCAAGTACGGCGACGACGATTTCAGCAAAGAGATTCGGGATCTGGGCGGCAAGCGCCTGTTCCTGCACGCCTACATGCTAACCGTGCCGCTGCCAAATGGCGGCGAGCTGAAGTTGCAGGCGCCCGTTGACGAGATGTGGGCCAAGACCGTGGAGCGCCTGAGTGCACCCCTCTGATTACAAACTGCTGATTTTCGATTGGGACGGCACCTTGGCCGATTCCATTGGTCGGATTGTCGAGGCGATGCATGTCGCGTCCGAGCGCTCCGGTTTTCAATTGTGTGATGACTTTGCCGTCAAAGGCATTATCGGCCTGGGGCTGCCCGAGGCGATTCGCACGTTGTACCCGGAGATCGGCGATGACGAGTTGATAGCGTTCCGTCAGCACTACGCGGATCACTACATCGCCGCGGAAGCCGTACCTTCGCCGTTGTTCGAAGGTGTGGTCGAGTCGATGGCGGCGTTTCGCGACGAGGGTTATCACTTGGCGGTTGCCACCGGCAAGGCGCGTCGCGGGCTGGATCGGGTGCTCAAGGCTCATGGTTGGGAAGAATATTTCGATATCACCCGTGCCGCCGATGAAACCGCCAGCAAACCGCATCCGCTGATGCTTGAAGAGATTCTCGCCCATTGTGGTGTTCCGGCGCAGCAGGCGTTGATGGTCGGGGATTCGTCCTTCGATCTACAGATGGCGCGCAATGCCGGCATGGATTCGGTTGCGGTCAGTTATGGCGCCCAGTCCATCGAGGCGCTGAAACTTTTTGAGCCGCGATTGGCCATCGATCATTTTTCTGAATTGCACGCGTGGTTGAATCAGCGCACCTAATACATTTTAGCTGGGGTAGATGGAATGACCGACGAATGGAAAGCGCCCGACAAGTCGAGCGCTGAAGGTGGTGACGAAAAAAGCTGGAAGCTGCTGGAAAAAACGTTGCTGGCCGGCGTGCAGGAACAGCGCCGCTCCCGTCGCTGGGGGATTTTCTTCAAATTCCTGGCTTTTACGTATCTGTTTGTGGCGCTGCTGTTGTTGTCGCCGCTGATCAGCATGGAAAAAAGCGCCACCCGTGGCTCGAATTACACGGCCGTGATCGATGTCACGGGCGTCATCGCTGACAAAGAGACCGCCAGCGCCGACAACATCGTGACCAGTCTGCGCGCGGCCTTCGAAGACGAAAAGGTCAAGGGCATCATTCTGCGGATCAACAGTCCTGGTGGCAGCCCTGTGCAGTCGGGTTACGTGTATGACGAGATTGGCCGTCTGCGTGCCTTGCATCCGAATATCAAGGTGTATGCCGTGATCTCGGACCTGGGCGCTTCCGGTGCTTATTACATTGCCAGTGCGGCGGACCAGATCTACGCCGACAAGGCGAGCCTGGTGGGTTCCATCGGTGTGACGGCGGCCGGCTACGGCTTTGTCGGCACCATGGAGAAGCTTGGCGTTGAACGCCGCACCTACACGTCCGGCGAGCACAAATCGTTTCTTGATCCGTTCCAGCCGCAGAAGCCTGAAGAAACCCAATTCTGGCAGGGCGTGCTCGACACCACTCACCAGCAGTTCATCGCCAGCGTGAAGAAGGGTCGTGGCGACCGTCTCAAGGACAAGGATCATCCAGAGCTGTTCTCCGGTCTGGTCTGGTCGGGTGAGCAGGCACTGCCGCTGGGCTTGATCGATGGTCTGGGGAATACCAGTTCGGTTGCTCGCGATATCATTGGCGAGAAAGAAATCGTGGACTTCACCGTCCAGGAGTCGCCGCTTGATCGGTTCTCCAAGAAGCTCGGCGCCAGTGTGGCTGAGCAGATTGCGATGTGGATGGGGTTTCACGGTCCATCGTTGCGCTGATTGCTTGAGCGCATAAAAAAACCGGCTTCGGCCGGTTTTTTAACGTCAAAAGATCGCAGCCTCGTTTCACTCGACAGCTCCTGCATTGAAATGCATATCCCTTGTAGGGGCTATCGAGCGAAACGAGGCTGCGATCTTTTGATCTTCAAGGTATCTGCACGCCCTCCACCAAAAGCATATCGATCAGGCGAATCAGCGGCAGGCCGATCAGGCTGGTGGCGTCAGGGCCTTCGGTGCTTTGAAACAGGCTCACCCCCAAACCTTCGGCCTTGAAGCTGCCAGCGCAGTCGTAGGGCTGTTCTGCGCGCAGGTAACGTTCGATGCGCGCCGGGTCGAGCGTGCGCATGTGCACGGTGAAGGGTACGCAGTCGACCTGGCAGTGGCCGGTCTGACTGTTGAGCAGCGCCAGGCCAGTCAGGAAGGTCACGCTGGCGCCGCTGGATGCCAATAGTTGTTCGCGGGCCTTTTCGAAGGTGTGGGGTTTGCCGATAATCCGCTCGCCGAGTACCGCGACCTGGTCGGAGCCGATGATTAGATGCGCAGGATGGCTCTCGGCCAATGCTCGGGCTTTCTCTTTGGCAAGACGCTTTACCAGATTAATCGCAGGCTCGTCGGCCCTATGGCTTTCATCGATATCCGGCGAGCGGCAGGTGAACTCAAGCTGCAAGCGGGCCAGCAATTCCCGGCGATAAACCGAGCTTGAAGCGAGTAATAAAGGCAGCATGGGCATCTCCAAAAGGCAGGGGCGAATTCTAGCGAGGCTTCCAAGTGACGGACAGGGCTGAATTTCCTTTGACATGGCCGGGTGCATCCCTATAATGCTGCGCCTATGTTGAATGACCCGATTCCACCTCACGTTGACCCGCGCAAATTGGCTGATCGTGGCACCACCCTTCAAGGTGAATTGCTGCTGGCCGATTAGGAGAGACTCTGCGACCCGCTTTCCGACACTGTCGGTACGGTGCAGGCTAAATTCGTTTTTGAACGAGATGAACGTAAGTCTGTGGTAATCCACAGCTTTATCGACACCGAAGTCAAAATTGTTTGCCAGCGTTGTCTTGAGCTGGTCACCCTGCCGATCCATAG
>NZ_JBIWEL010000055.1:0-3223 GCF_044762525.1 Pseudomonas sp. NPDC096950
GTATAGAAAGACTTTTCAGTTTTTCAACTGAAAGCTTCACTCCTCAAACCCTTGGGCCCTCTGCCTATAAATAGATTGCAGCTTTATAACGGATTTTAGACAGCTCGTATGACATTTTTTTGAAGCAACCCGTCACATTTAACTCATGTACATCCCGCCGTTCACCGGGATTGTAGCCCCAGTAACGTAAGCCGCACCGTCGGATGCAAGAAAAGCGACCACAGACGCGATCTCTTGTGCTTGCCCCAGACGGCCCAGCGGAATCTGTGTCACCAAGGATTCACGCTGCGCTTCAGGCAGCTCGCGCGTCATATCGGTATCGATGAACCCTGGGGCCACCGAGTTTACCGTAATCGAACGCGAACCGACTTCACGCGCCAGTGCGCGGCTGAAACCTTCCAGACCGGCCTTGGCGGCAGCGTAGTTTACTTGGCCTGCGTTGCCCATGGCACCCACAACCGAACCAATACTGATAATTCGTCCCCAACGCGCCTTGGTCATGCCGCGCAAAACACCCTTGGACAGGCGGAACAGACTGTTCAGGTTGGTATCGATGACGTCGTTCCATTCGTCGTCTTTCATGCGCATCATCAGATTATCGCGGGTGATGCCAGCATTGTTGACAAGGATTACCGGGACACCGAACTGCGCAGTGATGTTCGCCAGCACTGCCGCAACGGACTCGTCGCTGGTGACATTGAGTTCCAGGCCAGTGCCTTGAATACCGTTTTCTTTCAGGGTAGCGGCGATGCGCTCGGCACCCGAGGCGGAGGTCGCGGTGCCGATGACAATGGCGCCCTCACGACCCAGTTCCAGGGCGATAGCCTGGCCGATACCGCGGCTCGCACCGGTGACCAGTGCAACTTTACCTTGCAGACTCATGCAAGTTTCTCCTGATTTCAGGCCAGCGCTGCGCGAGCGGCAGCGAAAGCGTCTGGGGTATTGAGGTTGGATGTCGATACGCCTTCGGCGCAGCGTTTGTTCAGGCCGGCAAGCACCTTGCCAGGGCCGCACTCGACCAGTTGGGTCGCGCCCTTGGCCGCCAGCGCCTGGACCGATTCGACCCAGCGCACAGGCTTGTAGAGCTGCTCAAGCAAATCGCGCTTGAGTGTTTCCAGATCGGCCGGCACGGCGGCGCTGACGTTCTGTACGACCGGGATCTGCGGCGCCTGCCAGTCGATGGCAGCGATGGACTCGGCAAACCGCTCGGCCGCCGGACGCATCAGCTCGCAGTGGGACGGCACGCTGACCGGCAACGGCATGGCGCGCTTGGCACCACGGGCCTTGCAGCCTTCGATGGCTCGCTCGACCGCCGCCTTGGCACCGGCGATGACCACCTGGCCCGGGGAGTTGAAGTTCACGGCGCTGACCACTTCGCCTTGCGCCGCTTCGGCACAGGCTGCCAGCACGTCCGCATCTTCCAGACCGAGGATCGCGGCCATGCCGCCCTGCCCGGCCGGAACGGCCTCTTGCATCAACTGACCACGACGCTCGACCAGTTTCACCGCGTCACCGAGGCTCAGGCTACCCGCCGCTACAAGAGCGCTGTATTCGCCCAGGCTGTGACCGGCAACGTAAGCCGGACGCGCGCCGCCTTCAGCCAGCCACAGACGCCACAGGGCGATCGAGGCGGTCAGAATGGCCGGCTGGGTTTTATCAGTTTGATTGAGTTGCTCTTCCGGCCCTTGCTGGGTCAGTGCCCACAGGTCGTAACCCAGAGCATCGGAAGCTTCTTTGAATGTTTCGAGGACCACCGGATGTTGCGCGCCCAACTCGGCCAGCATGCCGAGGGACTGCGAACCCTGTCCTGGAAAGACGAATGCGAGGGAAGCAGACATGTAACAAGCCCCTAATGATCTTGTCGTCGGAGAATTGACGTCCCGCTTGGGGGACGCAAGAAACTGACAGTTGGATGGCCAATTGAACTGAGCGGTCACATTTAAGCATTGTCCGACGAAAACGCCTAAGGCAACAGATCCTCAAGACGACCGTGAAGCCGTTCCGGGAGGTTTTCCTGGATCTCGATCAGGGCACGCTGAATTGCACTCTGGAAACCCTGCACCCCGGCCGATCCGTGGCTTTTCACGACAATACCCTGCAAACCGAGGAAGCTCGCGCCATTGTGCCGCGCCGGGGCCAGATCCGCCTGCAAGCGCTTCATCAGCGGCAACGCCAGCGCACCGACCATCCGCGAGGCCAGGCTTTGCTTGAACAAGGCTTCGATGCGCCCGGCAATCATGGTCGCCAGTCCTTCGCTGGACTTGAGCAGGATATTGCCGACAAAGCCGTCACATACCACCACGTCCGCCTCGCCGCGGTAGACACCGTCACCTTCGACAAAACCGATGTAGTTGATGCCACCTGCATTCTGCAACAGGGTCGCGGCCAACTTGACCTGCTGATTGCCCTTGATGTCTTCCGTACCGATATTCAGCAACGCGACACGGGGGCGAACCACACCCAGGGTTTCCGCCGCCACCGATCCCATGATCGCGAACTGCAACAAATGCTCGGCACTGCAATCGACGTTGGCACCGAGGTCGAGCAACTGGCAATAACCCTTCTCGGTCGGGATCGCCGCGACCATCGCCGGCCGATCGATGCCCGGCAAGGTCTTGAGCACGAATCGCGACAACGCCATCAGCGCACCGGTATTGCCGGCGCTGACACAGGCCTGGACCTTGCCATCACGCAACAGCTCAAGGGCTACGCGCATCGACGAATCAGGCTTGCCACGCAAGGCCTGGGCAGGCTTTTCATCCATGGTGATGACTTCGGACGCCGGTGTAATCAACAGGCGCGCGCGATCCACAGCCGAATGGCCGGAGAGCAGTTCTTCTAGAAGAGAGGGTTGACCGACGAGGGTCAGGTGCAGCGAGGGCGTAGCAGACAGGCAAGCAAGGCTGGCCTGAACAATGCTGCGGGGACCGAAGTCCCCGCCCATTGCGTCAATCGCGATGACTTGAGCAGACAAGTGATTACTCGTCAGCGCCCTTGTCGATCACTTTACGGCCACGGTATACGCCTTCTGGCGATACGTGGTGACGCAGGTGAATTTCACCGGTGGTTTTTTCTACAGACAGAGTGCTTGCCGTCAGGGCGTCGTGCGAACGACGCATGTCACGGGCAGAGCGGGATTTTTTGTTCTGCTGAACAGCCATAATTGATTAACTCCTAAACGTTTGGGTCACGCTTTAACTGCGCCAATACACTGAACGGGTTG
>NZ_JBIWEL010000056.1:0-3191 GCF_044762525.1 Pseudomonas sp. NPDC096950
AAACCTGCGTAACTCTTTGTTTACCAAGGAGTTTTCCGTTTCGACTGCGCCGGAAGTGGGGCGAATTATAGACTTCCAGAATCTGCCGTCAACCCTTAATTACGCCTTTCTTGCAGAAGGTGCCTTTTTGGCCATTAAACGCGGGATTCGACGGGCTATAGGGGGCAGGCGCAGCATCAACAGCAACGCACCTATAGAAGCATAGACAGCCCACTCCTTAAGATCCGCACGAACGATCCACAACATATGCAGCAAGCCAAGACCGAGAATCACATAAACCAGTCGATGCAACTTCTTCCAACGAGACCCCAAACGCCGCTGACTGTAGCGATTGGAGGTCACGGCCAACGCCAGCAGACAGAGAAACCCCAGCGCTCCGACAATAATGTAAGGCCGCTTGCGCAACTCGACGCCCAGCTGCGACCAATCAAAACCAAGAATGAACGCCGTATAGCCACTCATATGCAGGGCTACATAGGCAAAACACCACAACCCTAGCTGCCGCCGAACAGCAACCCACCCCGCCCAACCGGTCAACTTCTGCAGGGGCGTCATGCTCAATGTAATAAGCAGAAGCACAAGCGTCCCCAGCCCCAGCCGATCAACCAGTACTTTGCCCGGATCAGGCCCCAGCACGTCCGCCCAAGCCTGATACAACCAAAACAGCGGCCAAACCGCTGCTGCTATAAAGACGCCTATACGCCAAAACGGGAAACGCATCAGTAGTTCTTCCGCAAATCGAGCCCTGTATATAAAGAGGCGACTTCATCCGAGTAACCGTTGAACATCTGCGTGTCCCGCACATTGGGCTTGAACAGGCCACTCGGCAACCGCCGCTCCCGCGCCTGAGTCCAGCGCGGATGATCCACCGTAGGGTTCACGTTCGCATAGAACCCATACTCGTCCGCCGCAATGCTCTGCCAGGTCGTCTTCGGCTGCTCGCTGACCAGACTGATGCGCACAATGGATTTGACGCTCTTGAAGCCGTACTTCCACGGCACCACCAAACGCAATGGCGCGCCGTTCTGGTTCGGCAATTCCCGGCCATACATGCCCACCGCAAGAATCGCCAACGGGTTCATCGCCTCATCCAGGCGCAGCCCTTCTACATAAGGCCAGTCGATTAAGGCAAAACCGGAACGCTGTCCGGGCATACTCTTGGGATCCTCAAGGGTTTCGAAGCGAATATATTTGGCCTTGGAGGTGGGCTCGACTTCCTTGAGCAATGCCGAGATGGGAAAGCCGATCCAGGGAATGACCATCGACCACGCTTCCACACAGCGAAGACGATAGATCCGCTCCTCCAACTTATAAGGCTTCATGAAGTCTTCCAGCGCATACCGCCCAGGCTTACCCACCTCCCCGTCCACCACAACGCTCCATGGCTCGGTCTTCAGCGCGCCGGCATTGGCTGCAGGATCACCCTTGTCCGTACCGAACTCATAGAAGTTGTTGTAGTGGGTCGCATCCTTGAATGGGGTGATCGCCTCATCCTTGACGTTGACCGCCCCCCATTTAGTAGAAGGCAGTTTTTCGGCAAACCAGGAAGGCGCCTTACCGGGCTCGACATCGGCATAACGCGCCGCCTCATCGGCACTGGCCCAACGAGGAAGACTGCTCACGGCCAAGCCGGCCACGGCAGCACCGAGCACATTGCGACGAGAAAGATAGAGAGCTTCAGGCGTGACGTCCGACTCGTGGCAGTCGGACGTTTTAGGGACTTTGATCAGCATGGCTACTCCGCAGCATTGGAGGACAGATGCACCAACAGACTGCGGAGTATGAGGGAAATTACGTCACTCGGCGTTTTTGTGCCGACGAAGACGTAACAGATATTGAACCGGGCCAGAGGCCGCATACCCGAGGAACACCAACAGCAAAATACGCGGCGGGTCACTGAAGACCACGGCAAACACCAACACCACGGCGAGAATTGCCACGAATGGCACGCGCCCTTTCAGGTCCAGCTCCTTGAAGCTGTTGTACTTGATGTTACTGACCATCAGCATACCGGCAGCCGCCACCATCAAGGCCACCAGGAACGACATCTTGGAACCCTGGATGCCGTAATCACTGAATGCCCAGACAATCCCCGCCACCACGCCGGCGGCAGCCGGGCTGGCCAGACCAATGAAGTAGCGTTTGTCCGCAGTGCCGACCTGGGTGTTGAACCGCGCCAGACGCAACGCCGCGCCCGCGACATAGATGAAGGCAACCATCCAGCCAACCTTGCCCATATCGCCCAATGCCCAGCCGAAAGCCAGCAACGCCGGCGCTACACCGAAGGCAACCATGTCCGACAGCGAGTCGTACTCCGCACCGAAGGCGCTCTGGGTATTGGTCATGCGCGCAACCCGGCCATCCAGCCCGTCGAGCACCATGGCGACGAAAATCGCGATGGCGGCAAAGGCGAAATACTTACTCGCATTCACCGAGTCACCGGCGCTCAGGGCAGCCTGTGCACTCATCGAATTGATGATGGAATAGAACCCTGCGAACAGATTCGCAGTGGTAAAAAGATTCGGCAGAAGATAGATACCACGATGCCGGACTTTACGACCTTCAGCGTCATGCCCTTCCTCGATGTGTTCATCGATGGGCAGCAGACTTTCGGCGTCAGGAGCCTGGCTTGGCTCTTCGGGACGTTCGCTCATGGACATTACCTTGCAACAGGGTGGAAAGTTTCGACAGGTGTCTGGGACGACGGTTCGGCCGCAAACGATGCAGCTTTATACCAGAACCGGCGATCCAAACGAAAAAACGCGGCCTAGGCCGCGTTTTCCGTACAAGACTGCGACTTAGTTTTTGGCTTTGTCGACGATCTTGTTGGCACCGATCCACGGCATCATGGAGCGCAGTTGCTCGCCGATGATTTCGATACCGTGAGCGGCGTTGTTACGACGCTTGGCGGTCATCGAAGGATAGCCGGTTGCGCCTTCGCTGATGAACATCTTGGCGTATTCGCCGTCCTGAATACGTTTCAGGGCGTTGCGCATGGCCTGACGGGATTCGGCGTTGATCACTTCCGGACCGGTCACGTACTCGCCGTATTCAGCGTTGTTGGAGATCGAGTAGTTCATGTTGGCGATACCGCCGTCGTGCAGGTGGTCAGCGATCAGCTTCAGTGCGTGCAGGCCTGCGGAGTCGGCCCGTTCCGGCGCGTGGGCCGGGTGCAGCAGGGGGTCGACACC
>NZ_JBIWEL010000057.1:0-2572 GCF_044762525.1 Pseudomonas sp. NPDC096950
TGTTGCCGCTGACCGAAAACTGACCCAGTAGAGGCTGTTCTGCCGACTGAAAACTGACCCAGGTGTTCAACTGCTTCTGCTCACTTTTCGAGCAGGAGAACACAGGGTGATCAGCATGGAAATGTTGGGAAAAATCCGGCGGATGTACTTCCGCGACAAGCTCTCGCTGCATCAGATAGCCAAGCGTACCGGGCTATCGAGAAACACCATCCGAAAGTGGGTCAGAGCGCCTGAAGCCACTCAGCCGTCGTACCAGCGGTGCGCAATCTTCAACAAACTCAGCCCATTCCACGACACGCTAGAACAGGCGCTGAAAGCTGATTCGTTCCGGGCAAAGCACAACCGCAGAAGCGCCAAAGCACTTTTCGAACAGATCAAGGCCGAAGGTTATGACGGCGGCTACAGCCAGCTCACGGCGTTTGTACGCTCTTGGCGAGGCGAGCAGGGCAAGTCTTTACGCGCTTTTGTACCGCTGACTTTTGCCTTGGGTGAGGCCTTTCAATTTGACTGGAGCGAAGAAGGTCTGCTGATCGGCGGCCTGTTTCGACGCATCCAGGTCTCCCACATGAAGCTGTGTGCCAGTCGCGCGTTCTGGTTGGTTGCGTATCCCAGCCAAGGCCACGAGATGTTGTTCGATGCCCACACCCGCTCTTTTGGTGCGCTTGGCGGAGTGCCGCGTCGCGGCATTTACGACAACATGAAAACGGCTGTCGACAAGGTCAACAAAGGCAAAGGCCGCACGGTGAATGCCCGATTTGCTGTCATGTGTGCCCACTACTTGTTCGATCCGGACTTCTGCAACGTAGCCTCGGGCTGGGAAAAGGGAATCGTCGAAAAGAACGTACAGGACAGTCGGCGGCGTATCTGGCTCGACGCTCAAAACTGCATGTTCCACACCTTTGAAGAACTGAATATCTGGCTCGGTCAACGCTGCCGGTCACTCTGGAGCGAGCTGGTGCATCCACAGTACAACGGGCTGACGGTGGCTGAGGTCTTGGAGCTGGAGCGGGTTGAAATGATGCCGATGCCGGCAGCGTTTGATGGCTACGTCGAACGCACCGTGCGTGTCTCCAGCACCTGCTTGATCAGCGTGGCGCGAAATCGCTATTCAGTGCCATGTGAGCGAGTCGGCCAGTGGGTCAGCAGCCGTTTGTACCCTTCGCGGATCGTGGTCATTGCTGACGAAACGGTGATCGCCAGTCACGAGCGCCTCTTTGATCGAGATCAGGTCAGTTTTGACTGGCAGCACTACATCCCACTCATCGAACGCAAGCCTGGTGCATTGCGCAACGGCGCGCCATTTGCTGATCTGCCAAAACCGTTACGGCTTCTCAAACGAGGACTGAGGCGTCACACCAACGGTGATCGAATCATGATGCAGGTACTGGCTGCTGTGCCAATTGCGGGTCTCGAACCTGTGCTGGTGGCGGTGGAGCTGGTACTTGAATCGGGAAGTCTAAGCGCCGATCACATCCTCAATGTCCTTGCACGCCTGACCTCCACCGCACCACCTCCCTGTGTAGAAACCAGCCTGCAACTCAAGGTCGCGCCTGTTGCCAATACGGCACGCTACGACCGGCTCCGTGCGACCGATGAGGAGAATCGCAATGCGTGACTTAATGACTGAACTCAAAGAACTGCGCCTGCACGGCATGGCCAGTGCTTGGGAAGAACTGGTCTCTCAAGGAACAGCGTCGACGGCTTCATCGAAATGGCTGCTGGAACATCTGCTTCAGCAGGAACATGCGGATCGCGCGGTGCGCTCGGTGAATCATCAGATGAACATGGCAAAACTCCCCATGCACCGTGACTTAGCTGGCTTTGACTTCAGCGCTTCCAGCGCTGATGCCCGGCTGGTCAGCGATCTATCCAGCTTAGCGTTCACTGAAACCGCGCAGAATGTCGTGTTCATCGGCGGCCCTGGAACCGGGAAAACACACCTGGCCAGTGCCTTGGCTGTATCCGGAATCACGGCCCACAACAAACGCGTGCGCTTCTTTTCCACGGTGGATCTGGTGAATCTGCTGGAGCGTGAGAAGTACGATGGCAAGGCAGGGCGAATCGCCCAGGCACTGCTGCGCACAGACCTGGTGATACTGGATGAACTCGGATATTTGCCCTTCAGCCAAAGCGGTGGCGCCCTGTTATTTCACCTGCTGTCCAAACTGTACGAACACACCAGCGTGGTCATCACCACCAACCTGAGCTTCTCGGAATGGTCGAGTGTGTTTGGGGACGCCAAGATGACCACCGCGTTGCTGGATCGGCTGACACACCACTGCCACATCGTCGAAACGGGCAACGAGTCCTACCGCCTACAACACAGCACCTTGGCCGCCCAGACAAAGATCAAGTCACGGGAACGAAAGCGCAAGGACGGAGATGATGTCGAGGACGATGAGCCATTTTAATCCGCACCATAAATGCCCTGCTGCATGCGGTGGGGCTTGATGCGTCTTCAATCGGAACACTGCTGCTAAGCTTATCCACAATTGCTGGGGCAAAAATCAGCAATCCGTCCTGGGTCAATTTTCAATCGGCAGGGTGGGTCAGTTTTCAATCAGCGCCAACA
>NZ_JBIWEL010000058.1:0-2509 GCF_044762525.1 Pseudomonas sp. NPDC096950
GCTAATCAGCCCGACTTGGCTCGCCGCCCATGGCACTGCTGAAAAGGAGGGATGGGGGACGGAGCACACCCGGCAGGGTTTCGAGCGAGGTGAGGATATTTTGCGTCGTGTTATTCACCTCATCGTCATTAAGAGTGCGCGATGGATGCTGCCAGGTCAAGCCAACTGCGAGGCTTTTTCTATCAGGATCAATGCCTTTACCCTGATACACGTCAAATAGCCTGAGGTCCGTCAGCCATTCCCCTGCATTTTCACGGATTACGTCCAGTACGGCGCTGGCTGCGACGTCTTTTTCGGCAATCAGCGCAAGGTCACGACGCACTTCAGGAAAGCGCGACAACTCTTGGAATTTAGGCATTTTACCCAACGCCACTTCCGCCAGAACCAGCTCGAAAACGAAGACCGGACGGTCGAGACCGAGGGTTTTCGATAATTCCGGGTGAATCGCGCCGACGTAACCCACCAGACGACCTTCACGCTCGATGCGCGCGGTCTGACCTGGATGCAGCGCCGGGTGCTTGCCTGGCACGAAAGTGAACGAACCCAGCGCACCGGCAAAGCCCAATACTGCTTCCACGTCAGCCTTGACGTCGAAGAAGTCCACGACATCGCGACCCTGCGCCCAACCTTCCGGCAGACGGCTACCACACTCAACACCCGCCAGCATCGGCTCTTGCTTCAAGCCTTCCAGCTGACCGACAAAGCGCAGGCCGCTTTCGAACAGGCGGACGCGATCCTGTTGACGGTTCAGGTTGTGCTGAAGCGCCTTGACCAGACCTGGCCACAGGGACGAACGCATGGCAGCCATGTCGTTGGAAATCGGGTTAGCCAGCAACAGCGGTTCAACACCCGGATTAAACAGTTCGAATTGTTTCGGATCGATGAAGCTGTAGGTGATCGCTTCCTGATAACCACGGGCCACCAACAGACGGCGCAGTTCAGGCAGCTCGCTACGGGCTTCAGCCTTGGCTTGCGGCGCCAGGCGGGCTTGCGGGTAGCGAACCGGCAGACGGTTGTAACCGTACAGACGGGCCAGCTCTTCGATCAGGTCAACTTCCAGGCTGATGTCGAAGCGATGGCTTGGCACTTCTACGCGCCACTGCCCTGCCCCATCGGCGGAAACGGTCAGGCCCAAGCCGTTGAGCAGACGCTCGACTTCGGACGCTTCCATTTCCATGCCCAGCATCTGGGAGATGCGTTGCGCGCGCAGGGTGACCGGCGCGATTTTCGGCAGGTGCTGCTCGCTGACGGTTTCGATGATCGGGCCGGCTTCGCCGCCAGTGATTTCCAGCAGCAGGCCAGTGGCGCGCTCCATGGCTTCACGGGCCAGTTGCCAGTCCACGCCGCGCTCGTAGCGGTGCGAAGCGTCGGTGTGCAGGCCGTAGGAACGGGCCTTGCCAGCGACGGCAATCTGGTCGAAGAATGCGCTTTCGAGGAACACGTCACGAGTGGTCGCGGTGTTGACGCCGCTGTGCTCGCCCCCCATCACGCCGGCAATGGCCAAGGCGCGGGTATGGTCGGCAATCACCAGCGTATCGCTACGCAGGCTGACTTCCTGACCGTCGAGCAAAACCAGCTTCTCGCCCTCTTCAGCCATGCGCACGCGGATGCCGCCATTGATTTCGGCGAGATCGAATGCGTGCAGCGGTTGACCCAGTTCCAGCATCACGTAGTTGGTAATGTCGACGGCAGCGTCAATGCTGCGCACGTCGCCACGGCGCAAGCGCTCGACCATCCACAGCGGTGTTGGCTTGGACAGGTCGACGTTACGGATCACACGACCCAGGTAACGCGGGCAAGCGGCTGGCGCCAGCACTTCAACCGAACGCACTTCATCGTGCACGGCGGGCACCACGGCCACCACCGGACGGGTGACTTCGGCGTTGTAAAGCGCACCGACTTCACGGGCCAGACCGGCCAGGGACAGGCAGTCGCCGCGGTTCGGGGTCAGGTCTACCTCGATGCTAGCGTCGTCCAGGCCCAGGTATTCACGAATGTCCTGACCAACCGGCGCATCGGCCGGCAATTCCATCAGGCCATCGTTGCCTTCGCCCACTTGCAGTTCAGCTTGCGAGCACAGCATGCCGTTGGATTCAACGCCACGCAGCTTGGCTTTCTTGATCTTGAAGTCGCCCGGCAGTTCGGCACCGATCATGGCAAACGGGATCTTCAGGCCCGGGCGCACGTTGGGCGCACCGCACACGACCTGGAAAGTCTCCGCGCCATTGCTGACCTGGCAAACACGCAACTTGTCGGCGTCCGGGTGTTGCTCGGTGCTCAGCACCTCGCCCACTACCACACCGCTGAATTCGCCGGCGGCCAGCGTAACGCTGTCGACCTCAAGACCGGCCATCGACAGACGAGCAACCAGCTCGTCACGACTTACCTGCGGGCTTACCCAGCCACGCAGCCATTGTTCACTGAATTTCATCCTGCTCTCCTAAGAATTCGTTACGACTAGCGAAATTGCGCGAGGAACCGCAAGTCGTGGTCGAAGAACAGACGCAAG
>NZ_JBIWEL010000059.1:0-2491 GCF_044762525.1 Pseudomonas sp. NPDC096950
AGCACGGCGTGAACATCATGGAATTCTGCAAGGCTTTCAACGCCCGTACTCAGGGTCTGGAAGCTGGTCTGCCGACTCCAGTGATCATCACTGTCTATAGCGACCGTAGCTTCACTTTCGAAACCAAATCCACACCTGCTTCGGTTCTGCTGAAGAAAGCTGCTGGTCTGACTAGCGGTTCGGCTCGTCCGAACACTGTCAAGGTTGGCACCGTTACCCGTGCTCAGCTGGAAGAAATCGCGAAAACCAAAAACGCGGATCTGACTGCAGCTGATATGGACGCGGCCGTGCGTACTATCGCCGGTTCTTGTCGTTGCATGGGCCTTAACGTGGAGGGTGTGTAATGGCTAAGTTGACCAAACGTCAAAAGGCTATCGCCGGCAAAATCGAAGCAGGCAAGTCCTACAACTTTGTAGACGCTGCCGCTCTGCTGGCCGAGCTGTCGACTGTCAAGTTCAGCGAGTCGTTTGACGTTGCTGTAAACCTGGGTGTTGACCCGCGTAAATCCGACCAGGTCGTTCGTAGCGCTACTGTGCTGCCACACGGCACTGGCAAGACTGTTCGCGTTGCTGTGTTCACCCAGGGTCCAGCTGCTGAGGCCGCTCTGGCTGCCGGCGCTGACCGTGTAGGTATGGACGACCTGGCTGCCGAAATGAAAGGCGGCGACCTGAACTATGACGTAGTTATCGCATCCCCGGATGCAATGCGCGTTGTGGGTCAGTTGGGTCAGATCCTCGGTCCACGTGGTCTGATGCCTAACCCTAAAGTCGGCACCGTAACTCCAGACGTAGCTCCCGCGGTTAAAAATGCCAAGGCTGGTCAGGTTCGTTATCGCACCGACAAAAACGGCATCATCCACACTTCCGTTGGCAAAGTCGGTTTCGACGCTATCAAGCTGAAGGAAAACGTTGAAGCCCTGATCGCTGATCTGAAGCGTATCAAGCCAGCTTCCTCGAAAGGTATTTACGTCAAGCGCGTTACCCTGAGCACCACCATGGGTCCAGGTCTGGTCATCGACCAAGGCTCGCTCGACGCGTAAGACACAGGTTGGCGCAAGCGATTGCGCCAATTGAAAGATTGGGGTCCCTGCCTGGCGGGGGCTATCCAAGACCGTAGGCGACGCAAGTCTTAAACCTCAAGCCTACGCAGATGGTGCTCCCGGTTCCTTACCGAATCAGACACCAAAACGACATCCGGCTCCGGTTGGATGAAACGGTAACAAGCAGGAGTTAAACCCGTGGCAATTAAACTCGAAGACAAGAAGGCCATCGTCGCTGAAGTCAACGAGGCTGCCAATGTTGCCCTGTCTGCTGTTGTGGCTGATGCCCGCGGCGTGACAGTAAGCGCTATGACCGGACTCCGTAAAGAGGCTCGTGAAGCTGGCGTTTACGTACGTGTTGTACGTAACACCCTGCTCAAGCGCGCCGTTGCTGGCACTCAATATGACGTGCTCAACGACGTGTTCACTGGCCCGACCTTGATTGCATTCTCCAAAGAACATCCGGGCGCTGCTGCTCGTATCTTCAAAGAGTTCGCAAAAGGTCAGGATAAGTTCGAGATCAAGGCAGCTGCGTTCGAGGGCAAGTTCCTCGCAGCTAATCAGATCGACGTACTGGCAAGTCTGCCGACCCGTGACGAAGCAATTTCTCAGCTGATGAGCGTGATTCAAGGCGCAACCAGCAAATTGGCTCGTACTCTGGCGGCCCTTCGCGACCAGAAAGAAGCTGCCGCAGCCTAAGGCTGAGCGACTCCTTTCAGCGTTTATTGTTTATTTCGATGGCCGCGTAGGCTGTCACCCCAATACAGGAATTTATAGTCATGTCTCTGACTAACGACCAAATCATCGAAGCAATCGGCGAAAAATCCGTTCTGGAAATCGTTGAGCTGATCAAGGCCATGGAAGAGAAGTTCGGCGTTTCCGCTGCCGCTGCTTCCGCTGGTCCAGCTGCTGTCGCTGCTGTTGTTGAAGAACAAACTGAATTCAACGTCATGCTGCTGGAAGCTGGCGAGAAGAAAGTTAACGTGATCAAGGCAGTACGTGAACTGACCGGTCTGGGCTTGAAAGAAGCCAAGGCTGTAGTTGACGGCGCTCCTGGCATGGTTCTGGAAGCTGTTTCGAAAGACGCAGCTGACAAAGCCAAAGCCACTCTGGAAGAAGCAGGCGCTAAAGTCGAGCTGAAGTAAGCATCGACTTTGCGTCTCCAGCCCGAGCGTTAAGCGAAAGGCTGATGGCTGGTGGCTCTTGCCACCGGCCTTTTTCCGTTATTGGCAATCGACTCGGTCGTCGCCTATAACGCGCTGTAACCACCCGATGCGGTGGAGCAAACCATGGGGTTTGCACGATTTTCTGGCTGCTCCCGTCGGGAGGGGCCAAACAAGCAGGTGACCAAGCTGGGGAACGCTGATGGCTTACTCATATACTGAGAAATAACTTATCGGCAAGGACTTTAGCAAGTTGCCGGACGTCATGGATGTGCCGTAACTCCTGGCC
>NZ_JBIWEL010000060.1:0-2289 GCF_044762525.1 Pseudomonas sp. NPDC096950
GCCGTCGAAAGAGCCTTGACCCCGCGCACTAAAATGATCGTGATCAATACGCCATGACGAAATCGACGCTGGCATGAAAGCCGGTATCGAGAAGTTCAAGGCCACCCAAACCTGGTAAGCCGCAGCGGGGGCCGCAAGGCTCCCGCTTGCTAACCTGATAGGTGTTACATGGCAGGCGCAAAAGAGATTCGCAGTAAGATTGCGAGCATCAAAAGCACGCAAAAGATTACCAGCGCCATGGAAAAAGTGGCGGTCAGTAAAATGCGCAAGGCACAAATGCGCATGGCTGCTAGCCGTCCTTATGCGGAGCGCATCCGCCAGGTTATTGGTCATTTGGCCAACGCTAACCCGGAATATCGCCACCCGTTCATGATCGACCGTGAAATCAAGCGCGTTGGTTATGTTGTGGTGAGCAGTGACCGTGGTCTGTGTGGTGGCTTGAACACCAACCTGTTCAAGGCCTTGGTCAAGGACATGGCGAAAAACCGTGAAAACGGCGTCGAGATCGATCTGTGTGTAGTTGGTAGCAAGGGTGCGGCTTTCTTCCGCAACTTCGGCGGTAACGTCGTAGCCGCTATCAGCCACCTGGGTGAAGAGCCATCGATCAATGATCTGATTGGCAGCGTCAAGGTGATGCTGGATGCCTACCTCGATGGTCGTATCGACCGTCTGAGCGTTGTGTCCAACAAGTTCATCAACACCATGACGCAACAGCCTACCGTGGAGCAGTTGATTCCACTGGTGGCAACCCCGGATCAAGAACTCAAGCACCACTGGGACTATCTCTACGAACCGGACGCCAAAGAGCTGCTTGACGGCTTGATGGTTCGCTACGTGGAGTCGCAGGTCTACCAGGCGGTGGTCGAGAACAACGCGGCTGAACAAGCTGCGCGGATGATCGCGATGAAGCACGCTACCGACAACGCCGGTGATTTGATCAGCGATTTGCAGCTGATCTACAACAAGGCGCGTCAGGCTGCGATCACCCAAGAGATCTCGGAAATCGTCGGCGGCGCTGCCGCGGTTTTAACGGTTCAAATATTCAGAGGATCCAGCTATGAGTAGCGGACGTATCGTTCAAATCATCGGCGCCGTTATCGACGTGGAATTTCCACGCGACAGCGTACCGAGCATCTACAACGCGCTGAAAGTTGTAAGCGCGGCTGAAACCACGCTCGAAGTTCAGCAGCAGCTGGGCGACGGCGTGGTTCGTACCATTGCGATGGGTTCCACCGAGGGCTTGAAGCGCGGTCTGGAAGTCACCGACTCTGGCGCAGCCATCTCCGTACCGGTCGGTAAAGCGACCCTGGGCCGGATCATGGACGTCCTCGGTAACCCGATCGACGAAGCTGGCCCGATCGACACCGAAGAGCGCTGGGGCATTCACCGTCCTGCGCCAACCTTCGCTGAACAAGCGGGCGGCAACGACCTGCTGGAAACCGGCATCAAGGTTATCGACCTGGTTTGCCCGTTCGCCAAGGGTGGTAAAGTCGGTCTGTTCGGTGGTGCCGGTGTAGGCAAAACCGTAAACATGATGGAACTGATCCGTAACATCGCCATCGAGCACAGCGGTTATTCCGTGTTCGCCGGTGTGGGTGAACGTACTCGTGAGGGTAACGACTTCTACCACGAGATGAAGGATTCCAACGTTCTGGACAAAGTGGCACTGGTTTACGGTCAGATGAACGAGCCGCCGGGTAACCGTCTGCGCGTAGCACTGACCGGCCTGACCATGGCCGAGAAGTTCCGTGACGAAGGTAACGACGTTCTGCTGTTCGTCGACAACATCTATCGTTACACCCTGGCCGGTACTGAAGTATCCGCACTGCTGGGCCGTATGCCTTCCGCAGTAGGTTACCAGCCGACCCTGGCCGAAGAGATGGGTACTCTGCAAGAGCGTATCACTTCGACCAAAAACGGTTCGATCACCTCGATCCAAGCGGTATACGTACCTGCGGATGACTTGACTGACCCGTCGCCAGCGACCACTTTCGCCCACTTGGACGCCACCGTCGTTCTGTCCCGTGACATCGCTTCCCTGGGTATCTACCCAGCGGTCGATCCACTCGACTCGACTTCGCGCCAGCTGGATCCGAACGTGATCGGCCAGGACCACTACGACACCGCTCGCGGCGTTCAGTATGTTCTGCAACGTTACAAAGAACTGAAGGACATCATTGCGATCCTGGGTATGGACGAGCTGTCGGAAGCCGACAAGCAGTTGGTACACCGTGCTCGTAAGAGCCAGCGCTTCTTGTCGCAACCGTTCTTCGTGGCTGAAGTCTTCAC
>NZ_JBIWEL010000061.1:0-1316 GCF_044762525.1 Pseudomonas sp. NPDC096950
TACTTTAAAGGTCCTTCCGGCATGTTGCGCATGCACTGCTCGATGATCTTCAGGCTCTGGCGCATTTCTTCGACGCGCACGATGCAACGGTCGTAGGCATCGCCATTGGCCGCCAGCGGGACTTCGAATTCGAAGTTCTCGTAGCCGGAGTATGGACGTGCTTTACGCAGGTCGAAGTCGCAACCGGTCGAACGCAGGCCGGCACCGGTGACGCCCCATTCCAGGGCCTCTTTGGTGTTGTAGGCGGCAACGCCGATGGTCCGGCCCTTGAGGATGCTGTTGTCGAGGGCGGCTTTCTGGTATTCGTCCAGACGCTTTGGCATCCACTCGACGAAGTCTTTCACCAGTTTTTCCCAACCGCGGGGCAGGTCGTGGGCGACGCCACCGATGCGGTACCAGGCCGGGTGCAGACGGAAACCGGTGATGGCTTCGATCACCGTGTACGCCTTCTGGCGGTCGGTGAAGGTGAAGAACACCGGGGTCATCGCGCCAACGTCCTGGATGTAGGTCCCCAGGAACAGCAGGTGGCTGGTGATCCGGAAGAACTCGGCCATCATGATGCGGATGACGTCGACCTTCTCGGGCACCTTGATCGGCCAGCTTCTCGACCGAGAGCACGTACGGCAGGTTGTTCATCACGCCGCCGAGGTAGTCGATACGGTCGGTGTACGGGATGAAACTGTGCCAGGACTGACGCTCGGCCATCTTCTCGGCACCACGGTGGTGGTAGCCAACGTCCGGTACGCAGTCGACGATCTCTTCACCGTCCAGCTGCAGGATGATGCGGAACGCACCGTGCGCGGAAGGGTGGTTCGGGCCGAGGTTGAGGAACATGTAGTCCTCGTTCGCCCCGGAACGCTTCATGCCCCAGTCTTCAGGCTTGAAGCGCGCGGCTTCTTCCTCAAGCTGTTGCTTGGCCAGGTTCAGGGTGAACGGATCGAACTCGGTGGCACGGGCCGGGAAGTCCTTGCGCAGCGGGTGACCTTCCCAGGTCGGCGGCATCATGATGCGGGTCAGGTGCGGGTGACCTTTGAAGTCGATCCCGTACATGTCCCAGACTTCACGCTCGTACCAGTTGGCGTTCGGCCAGATGCTGGTGACGGTCGGCAAGCTGAGGTCGCTCTCGGACAAGGCGACCTTGATCATGACGTCACTATTACGTTCGATCGACATCAAGTGATAGAACACAGTGAAGTCGGCGCCGCTTGGCAGCCCTTGACGCTTGGTGCGCAGACGCTCGTCCACGCCGTGCAGGTCATAGAGCATGACGTACGGCTTGGGCAGGTTGCGCAGGAAGGTCAGGACTTCGACGAGTT
>NZ_JBIWEL010000061.1:1326-2233 GCF_044762525.1 Pseudomonas sp. NPDC096950
TAGCACCGGCATGCGGGTGCGGGTAGGCTGGGCGGTGACCGCCTCGGGGCCAAAACGGTTGTTCAGTTCGACGACCACATCCTGGTCGTCTGCCTTATAAGGCGGGATGTACAGAGCACTGCCTGTAGTCATGGTTATTTATCGCTTTCGGTCAACGTAAAGAATGAAGCCAGTGTCTCGTTCTATAGAAAGAAGCAGAGCTGGATCAGACTTCGTCGGGGCTGCGCAGGTTGGTGACTGCGATTCGCTGTTCGCGGCGCTGTTCCTTTTGCGAAGGCATCTCGGCGCGATACACGCCTTGATCACCGACGACCCAGGAAAGCGGACGACGCTCCTGTCCAATCGACTCTTGCAAAAGCATCAAGCCTTGCAGGAAAGCTTCAGGACGGGGCGGGCAGCCAGGCACGTAGACGTCCACGGGCAGGAACTTGTCCACCCCTTGAACGACGGAGTAGATGTCGTACATGCCACCGGAGTTGGCTCACGAACCCATGGAGATAACCCATTTAGGCTCGAGCATTTGCTCGTAGAGACGCTGAATGATCGGCGCCATCTTGATGAAGCAGGTACCGGCGATAACCATGAAATCCGCCTGGCGCGGCGATGCCCGGATAACCTCGGCGCCAAAGCGCGCGATGTCGTGAGGCGCCGTGAAGGCGGTGGTCATTTCCACGTAGCAGCACGAAAGACCGAAGTTATACGGCCACAGGGAGTTCTTGCGCCCCCAGTTGATCGTGCCGTTAAGCACGTCTTCGAGCTTGCCCATGAAGATGTTTTTGTGGACTTGATCTTCTAACGGATCGGAAACGGTTTCCCGCTCGCCAATCGGATACTGCTCGTTAGGAGCATCGGGGTCGATCCTGGTGAGATTGTATTGCATTGCCAAAGCGTCATTGTTTCAGCTTCG
>NZ_JBIWEL010000062.1:0-1978 GCF_044762525.1 Pseudomonas sp. NPDC096950
ACTTCGAAACGGTGATCGGTTCGTCGTTCAACGACACCCTGACTGCCCAGACCAGCGGCCACACCTTGAACGGTGGCGCGGGCGATGACGTTTATCTCATCAACGGTTCTTCGGTGAATGTCGTGGAGGCAGTCGGTGGCGGCGATGACGAGGTGCGTACCGCGCTCACCGTCATGAGCCTGTCAGCCAACGTCGAACGCCTGACCTACACCGGCACCGGCGGCTTCATCGGCACCGGTAATGCCTTGGACAACATCATTACCAGCGGTGCCGGTAATGATGTCTTGATGGGCGGTGCCGGCGCCGACCAGTTTCTCGGTGGCGATGGTTTCGACATTGTCAGCTATGCCGACAGCCCGAGCGGTGTGACGATTAACGTCAAAACCGGCGTGTTCACCGGTATTGCCGCCGGGGATACGTACACCAGCATCGAGCAGATCCGGGGATCCAACGGCGGCGATACCTTCGTCGGTGGTGACGGTGCCGATCGCTTCGATGGTAGCGGCGGCACCGACATCCTCAGCTTTGCCGGTGAGAACTCCGGTGTCACTCTGGATCTGAGTGTTCCCGTGCTCTCCGGCATCGCTGCGGGCGATGTCTATACGTCTATCGAAGCGTTCCAGGGTACGAATTATGCCGACACTTTCATCGGCAGTGCGGGTGCACGCGAAAGCTTCGTCGGCGGTGCGGGTGCGGATACCTTGACCGGCGTTGGCCGTGGCGATGGCGCCTGGTACGTCAACAGCTCCGATGCGGTGCAGGTCAATTTGCTGACAGGAGCCGGCATCGGCGGCGACGCCCAAGGCGATGTGCTCACCAATATCGATAACCTGGTGGGTTCGGCCTTCAATGACACCCTGACCGGTAATGCCTACGCCAACATGCTGGAAGGTGGCGACGGTAACGACACTCTCTACGGCGGTGACGGCAACGATACGTTGTACGGCCATAGCTTTACCGACACCGGCGCTCTGGCAGTGCCTTTCGCAACGGATAACCAGGCCGACATCATTTATGGCGGTAACGGTGATGACTACATCATTGGCTATGTGCGCGATGTCGGTTCGGTCTTCTATGGCGAAGCCGGCAGTGACAGCATCACGGTCATTTCGGGTATTGCCGACGGGGGTGATGGCAATGACACGTTAATGGGGTTGGGGCATGGCTATGAGCTGCGTGGCGGGGCCGGTGCGGACAAGTTGTACCTGAGCGCTTCGGGCGATGCTTATGGCGGCCAAGGCAGTGATGCGTATTTCGTGTCCTCCAAAACCATGGTCGCCATTTTCGACGATGGCACCACGGGGATCGACGTCGTCACGCTGAAAAATATCCAGAGTGTCAGTGATGTGCGGATCATGCAAAACGCTGAGGGCGCCTACATCTTCAACGCCGCCGACCTGCAAAGCGGCAACCTGGACTCCGGTGTATTCCTGAAGGACTGGTACAAAGGGGCAAACACCATCGAAACGTTCTACACCAACAATGGCGAGTCGTTCACCATTCCGGTGGTAGGCCAGGCAGCGGCTGAGCTGTCGATAGTCTGACGGTTACTCGGCACTAAATAAAAACGGCGAACCCTGCATTCCGGGTTCGCCGTTTTTTTTCACCCGAAACTTTCCCCCAGGCAAAAGAAAACCCCCGACCCGCCAGAGGCGCATCGGGGGTTTCAGATAAGCGCCTTTCAGCGCCTACCGGTTCAGCTTATTGGCAAGCTTCGCAATCCGGCTCGTCGATGGCGCAAGCCTTCGGCACTGGAGCTGGACCGGCTGGAGCAGCCAGGACCGAATCTTCACCGTGGTTGCCGCCGCTGGAAACAGCGTTCAGCTTGCCGGTGTTGATGGTCGACTTCTCGGTGCTGGTCGCGGCCAGGGCACGGAGGTAGTAAGTGGTTTTCAGACCACGGTACCAAGCCATGCGGTAGGTCACGTCCAGTTTCTTGCCCGATGCGCCGGCGATGTACAGGTTCAGGGACTGAGCC
>NZ_JBIWEL010000063.1:0-539 GCF_044762525.1 Pseudomonas sp. NPDC096950
GTGGCCTGATGGCCAAGCCGGACGGCTCCATCATCGAAACGCCGATTACTGCGAACTTCCGTGAAGGTTTGAGCGTACTTCAGTACTTCATCTCGACTCACGGTGCTCGTAAAGGTTTGGCGGATACCGCGTTGAAAACTGCGAACTCCGGTTACCTGACTCGTCGTCTGGTAGACGTGGCGCAGGATCTGGTTGTGACCGAGATCGATTGCGGCACCGAACATGGCCTGGTAATGACTCCGCACATTGAAGGCGGTGACGTTGTTGAGCCATTGGGCGAGCGCGTATTGGGTCGTGTCATTGCCCGTGACGTGTTCAAGCCAGGTACCGAAGAAATCATCGTTCCTGCCGGTACATTGGTAGACGAGAAGTGGGTTGAGTTCATCGAGCTGAACAGCATCGATGAAGTGATCGTGCGTTCGCCGATCAGCTGCGAAACCCGCTACGGCATTTGCGCCAAGTGCTACGGCCGTGACTTGGCTCGTGGTCACCAGGTGAACATCGGTGAAGCGGTCGGCGTTATCGGTGCCCAGTGCATC
>NZ_JBIWEL010000063.1:549-1263 GCF_044762525.1 Pseudomonas sp. NPDC096950
CCGGGTACCCAGCTGACCATGCGTACGTTCCACATCGGTGGTGCGGCAAGCCGGACCTCCGCAGCCGACAGCGTTCAGGTGAAGAATGGCGGTACCGTCCGTCTGCACAACCTGAAGCACGTTGAGCGAGTGGATGGTTGCCTGGTTGCTGTGTCCCGTTCCGGTGAGTTGGCGATCGCTGATGACTTCGGTCGTGAGCGCGAGCGTTACAAGCTGCCGTACGGTGCTGTGATTTCGGTTAAAGAAGGTGACAAGGTCGACGCTGGCGCAATCGTGGCCAAGTGGGATCCGCTCACTCACCCAATCACGTTAACGAAATGAAAGGAACCGTGACCTACGTGGGCATGGAAGAAGGCATCACGATCAAGCGTCAGACTGACGAATTGACCGGTATGACCAACATTGAAGTACTCGACGCCAAAGACCGTCCAGCTGCCGGTAAGGACATCCGTCCTGCCGTTAAGATGGTCGGTGTCGATGGCAAGGATCTGCTGCTGCCAGGTACCGACGTACCGGCTCAGTACTTCCTGCCGGCTAACGCCCTGGTTGGTGTGGCGGATGGTGTGCAGGTTGCGATCGGTGATGTTATCGCCCGTATCCCGCAAGAAACTTCGAAAACCCGTGACATCACCGGTGGTCTGCCGCGTGTTGCCGACTTGTTCGAAGCCCGTCGTCCGAAAGAAGCCTCGATCCTGGCTGAAGTCAGCGGCACCA
>NZ_JBIWEL010000063.1:1272-1954 GCF_044762525.1 Pseudomonas sp. NPDC096950
CAAGGCGTGAAGATCAACGACAAGCACATCGAGACCATCCTGCGTCAGATGCTGCGTAAAGTTGAAATCGCTGAATCCGGCGATTCCAGTTTCATCAAGGGCGACCAGATGGAATTGACTCACGTTCTGGTAGAGAACGAGCGTCTGGCTGGCGACGAGAAATTCGTTTCCAAGTTCACTCGCGTGCTGTTGGGTATCACCAAGGCGTCGTTGTCCACCGAATCGTTCATCTCGGCGGCTTCCTTCCAGGAAACCACTCGCGTACTGACCGAAGCGGCGGTAACCGGCAAGCGCGATTACCTGCGCGGCCTGAAAGAAAACGTGGTCGTGGGTCGTCTGATCCCGGCGGGTACCGGTCTGGCTTATCACAGCGAGCGCAAGCGCCGCCGTGATGCTGACAAACCGTTGCGCGTAAGCGCCAGTGAAGTGGAAGCTGCACTGACCGAAGCATTGAACTCGAGCGGTAACTGAGTTCTGCAGTAAATAAGCGTAGGGCCCCGGCCTTTCCGTTCATCGAATCGAGACAATTTGTCGAGGTTGGATAAGCGGGGAGGTTGGGGCCTTGCCTTGACTGGGGACAAGATCCTCTTTAGACTCTTGTACCCCTAAATTTGGCGGGAATTCGTTCCTGCCATTTTGCTTTTCTTGCAAGACAATAGCGTCGCAAGACAACAGTGGAGCT
>NZ_JBIWEL010000064.1:0-298 GCF_044762525.1 Pseudomonas sp. NPDC096950
ATTGAGTTTTCGGCTCAAGGTCGCCACTCAATGTTGCGCGTTTATATCGATAAAGAAGGCGGCGTGCTGGTGGACGATTGTGCCATCGTCAGCCGCCAGATCAGCGGTGTCCTGGATGTTGAAGATCCGATCGCCGTTGAGTACACCCTTGAAGTTTCCTCGCCTGGCATGGAACGCCCACTGTTCACTATTGAGCAGTTTGCAAAATTTGCCGGTGAACAAGTGAAGATCAAGCTGCGCTCGCCTTTCGAAGGCCGACGCAACTTTCAGGGCCTTCTGCGCGGTGTAGAAGAGCAGG
>NZ_JBIWEL010000064.1:308-1364 GCF_044762525.1 Pseudomonas sp. NPDC096950
CATTATTCCCAGTTTTGACTGAGACGCGGATCCCGCGGATCCAATGGCTTGCGAAAGGCGAGGCGTACGATGAGCAAAGAAGTACTGCTGGTTGTTGAGTCGGTATCCAATGAAAAGGGCGTACCGGCAAACGTAATTTTTGAAGCGCTGGAGCTGGCTCTGGCCACGGCTACCAAAAAACGTTTCGAGGACGAAGTCGATCTGCGTGTGGAAATCAATCGCCACACCGGTGCTTATGAGACATTCCGTCGCTGGACGGTCGTCGAAGAAGCAGACCTGGACGATCCGGCCATCGAAACCTGGCCGAGCAAGGTTGCCGAAACGCATCCTGGCGCTCAGGTCGGTGACGTAGTCGAAGAAAAAATCGAATCCATCGAGTTCGGCCGCATCGCTGCACAGACTGCTAAGCAAGTCATTGTGCAGAAAGTTCGCGAAGCCGAGCGCGCGCAAGTTGTTGACGCTTACCGCGAGCGCCTGGGTGAAATCATCTCCGGCACCGTGAAGAAAGTAACCCGCGACAACGTGATCGTTGACCTGGGCAACAACGCTGAAGCGTTGCTGGCTCGTGAAGACATCATCTCCCGCGAAACCTTCCGGGTTGGTGTGCGTCTGCGTGCACTGCTCAAGGAAATCCGCACCGAGAACCGCGGCCCGCAGCTGATCCTGTCGCGTACCGCGCCGGAAATGCTGATCGAGTTGTTCCGCATCGAAGTGCCGGAAATCGCTGAAGGCCTGATCGAAGTAATGGCTGCGTCCCGCGACCCGGGTTCACGCGCCAAGATCGCGGTCCGCTCCAAGGACAAACGCATTGATCCGCAAGGCGCTTGCATCGGTATGCGCGGTTCGCGCGTCCAGGCAGTGTCGGGCGAATTGGGCGGCGAGCGTGTGGACATCGTCCTGTGGGACGATAACCCGGCTCAGTTCGTGATCAATGCAATGTCGCCGGCTGAAGTGGCGGCAATTATCGTTGACGAAGATGCCCATGCAATGGACATCGCCGTTGGCGCAGACAATCTGGCTCAGGCCATCGGTCGCGGTGGTCAGAACGTGAGTCTG
>NZ_JBIWEL010000065.1:0-1317 GCF_044762525.1 Pseudomonas sp. NPDC096950
ATTGCCGGTGCGTTGCCGCTGGGGATCGTCCTGGCACTGGGTCGGCGTTCGAACATGCCGGCGATTCGTGTGGTCTGCGTGACCTTCATCGAATTCTGGCGCGGCGTGCCGTTGATCACGGTGCTGTTCATGTCCTCGGTGATGCTGCCGTTGTTCCTGCCTGAAGGCATGAACTTCGACAAACTGCTGCGGGCCTTGATCGGCGTGATCCTGTTCCAGTCGGCCTACGTGGCCGAAGTGGTGCGCGGTGGTCTGCAAGCGATCCCTAAAGGTCAGTACGAAGCGGCCGCAGCGATGGGCCTCGGTTACTGGCGCAGCATGGGCCTGGTGATTCTGCCGCAAGCCCTGAAGCTGGTGATCCCGGGCATCGTCAACACCTTCATTGCGCTGTTCAAGGACACCAGCCTGGTGATCATCATCGGCCTGTTCGACCTGCTCAACAGCGTCAAGCAAGCCGCCGCCGACCCGAAATGGTTGGGCATGGCGACCGAAGGCTACGTGTTCGCGGCCCTGGTGTTCTGGATTTTCTGTTTTGGTATGTCCCGCTACTCCATGCATTTGGAACGTAAGCTGGACACTGGCCACAAGCGTTAGGAGTTCTGTAATGAGCGAAGCGATCAAACAGCCTGTGAGCCCTGAAGGCATTATTCAGATGCAGGGCGTGAACAAGTGGTACGGCCAGTTCCACGTGTTGAAAGACATCAACCTGAACGTCAAGCAGGGCGAGCGTATCGTCCTGTGCGGCCCGTCGGGTTCCGGCAAATCCACCACCATCCGTTGCCTTAACCGCCTGGAAGAACACCAGCAGGGCCGCATCGTGGTCGATGGCGTGGAACTGACCAACGACCTCAAGCAGATCGAAGCGATCCGCCGTGAAGTCGGCATGGTGTTCCAGCACTTCAACCTGTTCCCGCACCTGACCATCCTGCAGAACTGCACCCTGGCGCCGATGTGGGTGCGCAAGATGCCGAAACGCAAGGCCGAAGAAATCGCCATGCACTATCTGGAACGCGTACGCATTCCGGAGCAGGCGCATAAATTCCCGGGGCAACTGTCCGGCGGTCAGCAACAGCGTGTGGCGATTGCCCGTGCCCTGTGCATGAAACCGAAAATCATGCTGTTCGACGAACCGACTTCGGCCCTCGACCCCGAGATGGTGAAAGAGGTGTTGGACACCATGATCGGCCTGGCCGAAGACGGCATGACCATGCTCTGCGTAACCCACGAAATGGGCTTCGCCCGCACCGTGGCGAATCGCGTGATCTTCATGGACAAAGGGGAGATCGTTGAACAAGCGGCGCCGAACGACTTCTTCGA
>NZ_JBIWEL010000066.1:0-1292 GCF_044762525.1 Pseudomonas sp. NPDC096950
GCTGTCTCGCACTACCGCTTCTAATTTTAGCGTCACTAATTTTGCGAGGGCTTTATGGCTCGTACTACACCGATTAATCGCTACCGTAACATTGGTATCGTTGCTCACGTGGATGCTGGTAAAACCACCACCACCGAGCGCGTCCTTTTTTACACTGGCAAAAGTCACAAAATGGGCGAGGTGCATGACGGCGCCGCGACCACAGACTGGATGGTGCAGGAGCAGGAGCGTGGTATTACCATTACTTCTGCTGCCATTACCGCCTTCTGGCAGGGTTCCGAGAAGCAGCACAAAGACCAATACCGCTTCAACGTCATCGACACCCCGGGCCACGTTGACTTCACTATTGAAGTTGAGCGTTCCCTGCGTGTTCTCGACGGCGCGGTTGTTGTGTTCTGCGGCACCTCGGGTGTTGAGCCTCAGTCGGAAACCGTATGGCGTCAAGCCAACAAATACGGCGTTCCACGTCTTGTTTACGTACACAAGCTGGAGCGTGCTGGTGCCAACTTCCTGCGCGTGATCGGTCAGATCAAGCAGCGTCTGGGTCACACTCCGGTGCCAATCCAGTTGGCTATCGGTTCCGAAGACAATTTCCAGGGTCAGATCGATCTGATGGCCATGGAAGCTGTTTACTGGAATGACTCCGACAAAGGCATGGTTCCAGTTCGTAAGCCTATCCCTGCTGAACTGCAGGAACTGGCTGACGAATGGCGCGGCAACATGGTTGAGGCTGCAGCCGAAGCCAGCGAAGAGCTGATGAACAAGTACCTCGAAGGTGAAGAACTCACCAACGAGGAAATCAAGGCCGCTCTGCGTCAGCGTACTATCGCTGGTGAGATCGTTCTGGCTGTTTGCGGTTCTTCCTTCAAGAACAAGGGTGTTCCCCTGGTTCTCGACGCCGTTATCGACTACCTGCCTGCGCCTGTTGATATTCCTGCCATCAAGGGTACTGACCCGGATGACGAGACTATCGATCTGGAGCGTCATGCAGACGACAATGAGCCGTTCTCGGCTCTGGCGTTCAAGATTGCTACCGACCCATTCGTGGGTACCTTGACCTTCGTTCGAGTTTACTCGGGCGTGTTGGCCTCCGGCGACGGCGTGATCAACTCGGTTAAAGGCAAGAAAGAGCGCGTGGGTCGTATGGTGCAAATGCACGCAAACGCCCGTGAAGAAATCAAGGAAGTACGCGCTGGCGACATCGCGGCCTTGATCGGCATGAAGGACGTCACCACTGGTGAAACTTTGTGCAACGCTGACAAGCCAATCATCCTGGTTCGCATGTAATTAAT